>NZ_DJHW01000027.1:0-16605 GCF_002433295.1 Pseudoalteromonas sp. UBA6610
TCTCCGACCTGCGAGCGCAAATACCGGGATTGTATTTCGTCGTGTCGACCTTGATCCGGTTGTTGATTTTGAAACAACACCTGAAGCCGTTGGTGATACGCAGCTGTGTACCTGTTTAATTAACAAAGATGGCGTTCGCTTATCAACGACTGAGCACCTAATTGCAGCGGTTGCTGCAATGGGTATCGATAATTTAATTGTTGAATTAGACAGCTCAGAAGTGCCGATTATGGATGGTAGTGCATTACCGTTCATTTATTTGTTACAAAAAGGCGGCATTGAAGAGCAAAATGTTGCTAAACGCTTTATTCGTATAAAAGAAAAAGTACGTATTGAAGAAGGTGATAAATGGGCCGAAGTAGAACCATATGATGGTTTTCACATCGACTTTGAAATTGCCTTTGATCACCCGGCCATTAATGAAAGCCGCCAGCGCATTGGTTTAGATATCACTGCGCAAAGCTTTACTGAAGAAATTAGCCGTGCACGTACGTTTGGTTTTATGAAAGACATTGAATACATGCATGCTAATAACCTAGCACTTGGTGGCAGCATGGACAGTGCAGTAGTACTTGATGACTTTAAAGTACTAAACCCAAATGGTTTGCGCTACAGCGATGAATTTGTAAAACACAAAATATTAGACTGTGTGGGCGACATGTTTATGACAGGTCATAACCTACTAGGTAAAGTAACGGCTTATAAATCGGGTCACGATTTAAATAATAAGTTACTTCGCAAAATTATGGCAACAGAGTCAGCATGGGAGTGGGCAACATTTGAAACGCCTGTTACGATGCCTGCACCCGGCCTTGAATTAGCGACGGCCTAATTTAGTATTTTTTAAAAATACACGCTCACAAACAGTTATAAAAAATGACGCTTAATAGCGTCATTTTTTTTGCCTTAAATTAGCGAGTTGCAGCTAATTACTATTAATTTTTAATAATTAACGCGCAGCTTAAAGCGCTAAAATTGTTGGTAACTGTGCCAGTTCAGTTATGGTGTAGGTTGGGCTTATGCCTGCTGGTAACTGCTCGCCTGGGTGCTGTAGCCAACAGGTATCAATACCGGCATTATTGCCTCCTAAAATGTCGCTAGAGGCAGTGTCGCCCACCATTAATATTTTGCTTTTGTCTGGGTTACCCATAAGCTCAAATGTGTGCTCAAAAATAGCCTTGTTAGGCTTAGCAATGCCTACCAGTTCCGAAATAACCAGCCAATCAAACATATTTTCAAGGCCGGTATGCGCTAGGCGCAGGGCTTGCAAACGGGCAAAGCCATTAGTAATAATACCCAATTGTGCATGCGGTTTGAGTGCATTTAGTAAATCGATTGCGCCAGGGAGTGGTTCACAAATTTGTGCCATAGCATCTAAAAATGCGTCGTTTAGCTCTTTAGCGGGTACCCCTAATTTTACAGCCCACTCGTTAAAGCGGGTTACTTGTAAGTAATCGGCGCTAATTTTTCCATCTTGATAATCTATCCACAGCTGCTTATTAGTTTTTTGGTAATGGATGTAATCGGCTTGGGTAAACTCAATGTTGTACGCTTTAAACATGCGGGTCATTCCCGCTAAAATATCAAACCTGAATAGTGTTTCGTCTGCATCAAACAGTACATAACTGTATTTCATTAATTTTCCTGATAAAGGCTAGGGTGTAAAAAAGGAGCCATAGCTAAGGTAAGCGCTTGGGTGTAGGTGCTTTGACGAGTGGCATGGTTGTTTGTGAGAAGCCCTATCGCGCCGCCTTTTTGCTTAACATTATGGGTGTTAAATGCTTTATCCATCACATCGCCAAGCTCTTCTCCGCTTAGCAGCGCGTTATATAACACTTGCGGTAGCGGCAGGTTACTGCTGCGCCCTATCGCTTGCTCAGAGCCATTATTAATAACAACATAGGCAAAGGTTGCAGCACCATAGCTAAATTGCTCTGCACCGCCTTCCATTGCACAGTAGTAATCTGCTTGGTACATGCTTTTACAGTAAGTAACTCGGTTTTGTGCGCCTATACGGGTTTGTTCCTCGCCAATTGGTTGATCGGGAACATTTGAGGGAGCATCAACGCCTTGGCAATCAATTTCATAACTAGGAAAGTACATTGCAAAAATATGTTTTGCAGCGTTAATTTTTACTGGGTTTTTAGAGCCCACAATAATTTTTAATGAGTGCGACACGTTTTCCCTCACTGTTAGCAAAAGCAGCAGTGTACGTCAGAAGTGTAAATCATAAAAGAGGGGCTAAATGGGTATATCTAAAGGGGCTAGGTTTTCAAGAGCTCGCTTTTTAACAATAATGTCTTTAATAAGCGGAGTAAGCACCAGCTCCATTGCTAAACCCATTTTACCGCCTGGCACCACAAGGGTATTTATACGTGACATAAAGCTGCCTTCAATCATCTGTAAATAATACGGAAAATCAACGTCATCAATTCCTCTAAAGCGAATAACCACAAAGCTTTCATCTAGCGAAGGTATATCTTTTGCGCTAAATGGGTTTGACGTATCAACCGTTGGCACACGTTGAAAGTTAATATGGGTGCGCGAAAACTGCGGTGTGATGTGGTTAATGTAGTCATCCATACTGCGTACAATGGAGTCCATTACTTTTTCGCGAGAGTGGCCGCGGTCTTGCGTATCGCGGATCAATTTTTGGATCCATTCAAGGTTAATAATAGGCACCATGCCTATAAGTAGATCCACGTGCTTAGCTACATCATGATCCTGATCAACCACGCCACCGTGCAAGCCTTCGTAAAACATTAAATCAGTGTTTGTTTCAAGATCTTGCCAAGGGGTAAAGGTCCCCGGTAATTGATTATAAGGCACTGCTTCGTCAAAGGTATGTAAGTATCGGCGTAACTTGCCTTGGCCTGTTTCGCCGTAGGTACCAAATAAGGTTTCTAATGCGCCAAAGTCATTGGCTTCACGGCCAAAGTAACTTATATGTTTACCTTCTTGTTGTGCTTCGCGTACTTTTTTGTCCATTTCTGGGCGCGTGTAACGATGAAAGCTATCTCCTTCGATAAAAGCCGCATCAATGTTGAGGCTACGAAAAATATGTTTAATTGCATTGGTGGTAGTGGTAGTTCCCGCACCCGACGAACCTGTAATAGCAATGATAGGATGTTTAGCTGACATGTATTTTCTCTTTTTTAGGACCAAGTTAGTTATAAAGAGTTGACTGACTTAGGTCAAGTGACGCCATCGGCAAATAACGTTATCATGAGGTGCTTAAAAATAAAACGAGAGAAAGCATGAAACTTATTAAACCATGGCTTGGGCTAGTCTCTTTAGCGGCGCTAAGCCTTGCTACAGCGCAGGCTAGCATGCCTAAAAGCCAAATATTACTTGCTGATTTAAATACACCCTACGGTATGCAAGTGAGTATAGTGAGCGACAAAAATAGCTATAACAACCAACCTTATTTAACAAACCAGGGTATTTATTTCACCCATGAAGTTATTTCAAGCGAGCAAAGTCAAACCGATATTGCCTATTATGATTTAGCAACCAAGCAAGTAAGTAACATAACAAATACGCCAGTGAGCGAATATTCGCCCACTGTTATGCCCTCAAAACAAAGTTTATCGGCCATTGTGGTAGAGCAAGATAGCAAACAAAAGTTGTGGCAATACCCACTCGATACTGAGCAAGCACCGAGCCGTATTTTTGATTGGATTGAACCTGTTGGTTACCACGCATGGGGCGCTCAAAGCGATTTAGTGATGTTTATTTTAGGTGAGCCACATACTTTGCAATATACTTCGGTTGCTGCGGCAAAAGGCAAGGTGGTAGCAAGTAACATAGGGCGTACGCTTATTTATAACAGTAAAACCGCAACATTTTTATTTAGTTACACAAAAAATGATCAGCATATTTTAGCAAGCTTTAACCCGCAATCTAAACAGGTAGAAGATTTACTTAGATTGCCAGAGCAAGTACAAGACTTTATTTTAAAAGATGCTAATACAGTGGCTTATGCGGTTAAAAACCGTGTATATATGCGTAATTTAAGTGGCAGCGATGAGGTTTCTCAATGGCTTAACTTAAGCCCATATTGCGAGACAAATATAACGCGAATGAGTTATAAAAACGACAAACTTGCCTTTGTATGCGATGTAAAATAATTCGGACTTTGCAGCGCGTATAGGCTAATGTAATGCACAATTAAACATTAAAGGGATCACCACGTGGCTTATAGTGCAGATGAGTTAACAGAGCAGCTTATTCAGTTAAAGTGCAGAAGCAACTTTAAAATTAAAAACATTGCTGAGTACATGTTAGCAAATTCTAAAGAAGCAATTTATACCCACAGCGAAGCGGGTAAAGGCAAAATAATTATTCGCCCAGCCTTTGAAGTGTTTAGCGATGATTTTGCAACAATTGATGAGGTAACACGAGTACAAGGTTATTTTCATAGTAGCGAAATGACACGCTTTCCTACACGTATTCACAAAAGTGCGCAGCCGATTCACTATGGTGTGGCCTTTAAAATTAACTCAGAGCAAGCAGCAAAAGACTTTATTGCCAAGCTAACACAGATTATTAACGGGTAAATAAAAGCCGCTGAGTGAATAACTCAGCGGCTTTTTTAATTATGCATATTTACTTTTAATTAAGCTTATTTGCTTTTTAAAAAGTCATTAACTGATGCCAGTTCACGCTCTTTAAGCGCAATACAGTCATGGGTACTTTCTTCAAGCTTGCTTAGCGTACGCGCGTAGCCCGGTGTTTCTTCAATTTTATCTTTAAAGAATGCTTGCGTGGTTGCTAAACTTTGTTCATCACAACGCGTGGTCGTAAAGTACGGTAAGTTAGGCACAAAAAACGGCGGTAAGCTTTGTGTTACCTTGTCGTAATTGTTGTATATCCACTCAATAAATAATGCTTGGCGTGGCTCGCTATAACTTTGACCTGCTAAAATAGTGCGCATATCAGACGCGGTGACTTCGTCGGTTAAGGTGTAAGCTAATACTTGCTTTTGTAACTGCGCTTTACCCATAAAGCCCATTGCTGCCAGCATGTTAGTGCGTACTTGTGGATCTTTAGTGGTTTTAAAGGTTGCCATAAATTGATCAAGTAAGGCTTTATCCCCATTATAGGCGGCAAGTTTTAAATAGGTAGCTGCTAAATACGGATCCACTTTTTGCGGATCGTTTAAGTACACTTGCGTTTGCTCTTTTGCTTTGCTGATCACACGTTGATCTTCGCCATCAAAACCTAGTAAGGACACAACACCCGCACGTAGTTGAGATACTGCACCGTCTTCGCCAGCTTGTGCTTCAAGTGAGTATTTTTTAGCTGCAGGCATTACTGCACTGTGAATAAACTCAGGCCATAACGCTTCGTTGCTTTCATCTTTAAAGGTATTTTTTTGCGATACCAAGTAGCCCAGCGCTGTATTTGCAACACGAGGGTGATCATCGCTCACAAATACTTCTAAGGTTTGCATTAACTTAGACGCCGATATTACACCCGCATCAAGTAGTGCATCAGTGGCAGAGAGCAGCGCTAAACGCTCACGATCATTAAGTGCTTGCGGAGCATGTTTTATTAGTGAATCAAACTGCGCATCGTCCATTACCCAACGGTAATAGCCTAGCGCCCCTTCATCGGGATAAATCCACTGTGGCTCAAAATCAAGTGTTAGGGTTTGGCTTTGCTTATTGAGTAAAATACTGGCTGTTTTTACTTTATCGCCAGCGCCATATTTTATCCCAACAGGGACATTCCAAAGCTGTGCGGGTGCATCTACACCAGCATTAGCAAAGCGACTTTGCGATATAGTAATTTTTTTACCGTCTTGTTTTACATCTACAAGCGGAAAAGAAGACTGTTCAATAAATGATTTTAAAACACTCGCAACATCTTTATTAGAAGCTTTACCTAGCGCTTCCCATAAATCGGCTGCTTCGGCGTTTTTATACGAGAATTTTTTTAAGTAACTTTGAATCCCTTTTTGGAATGCCTCTTCACCAATCCAGTTTTCAACCATAGCCAGTACTGCGCTGCCTTTACTGTAGGCAAGCCCTAAACCATCCATAATATCGGCTTCGGTTTTAATCGGTTTACGAATCGGCTTAGTGCTTAAGCGAGCATCTAATGCCATTACGTTGTTTTGTGGTAAATCAAGGTGAGATTCAAATTCTGGATTAAGCTGTTTAGTAATTTTTGCCGCCATCCAGCTGGCAAATGCTTCGTTTAACCATAAGTCGTTCCACCACTTCATGGTAACTAAGTTACCGTACCATTGATGGGCAAGCTCGTGAGCAATAATCGACACATTACGCTGTTTTTTACTGCGTGTAGCAGCTGCTAAATCAACCAGTAATATATCTTCGCGGTAGGTTACTAGGCCTGAGTTTTCCATTGCGCCAAAAGGAAACTCGGGTACTGCTACCGAGTCGAGCTTTTTATAAATATAAGGAATACCAAAATACGCCTCAAGTGCAGCAAGTACTTTTGGCATGTTCTCTTTTGCGTAATCAGCTAAATGAATTTTACCCTGCGGGGTAATAACACGCCCTGGAATTGGCATGTCTTTTATTTCAAGCTCTTCAAAAGGGCCCACGGCCATAGCCACTAAATAAGAAGGAATAGGTGGCGTTTTATCAAAGTAATGCGTTGTCATCTCGCCGTTAACTGTGGTTTTAAGCTCTGGCGTATTGGCATAAACCTTTTGAGACGTTGGCGCTGTAATTGTTAACTGAAACGGTATTTTATAACTTGGCTCATCAAATACTGGAAATGCACGGCGTGCATCATTCATTTCAAACTGAGTAAATAAATAAGGTGTGCCCTGATCAATTGTTTTGTATAAGCCCACACTTTGGCGATTATACGGCGCAGAAAAATCTATTTTTAGGGTGTACTTACCCGGCTGAATTTGCTCATCACAGCTAAATTTTACTTTTTCTGTTTTTAGCATTTCGTTATTTAAGTCGCAGTTTTCATCGCCTAGTAACTGCGCCATTTTAACAGCGTAAGCCACGCCGTTAAGTTCAATGTAATGAGTGGGTTTTAACACTTCTAGGGCTATTTCTGTCATCCCTGTAAAGGTGTCTTGGCTTGGGTCGAGTGTTAACGACACCTTTTGTGAACTTGGTTTAGCAAGCTTTTCGATAACGAACTCGTTAGCGTTGGCAGTAGTCATTGCTAAAGCAACACTTACTGTTAATAGGCTTTTTAAAAACATAGTGATCCCTAGATTGTTGTTGTTAGAAACTGACTCAAACAGGCATTTCTATGCCCTTAAAAATTGAGATTTAGATATCCTAGCAGTTTTTTTTATGAGAGTAATTTAATAAAGTGGCTGCTTGGATTTAAAATAGTAACAAATAGTGTCAGTGGCTCTGGCGCAGCTTAAAGCGCTGCCAGTGCAGCTGTGGGTTAATGGTGCGAATTTGCTGTATTACGTTGTTTAGTAAGGCGGTATCGTCAAATTTATCATTGGGGTATTCGTTAAACCCCATTAAATAATTAAAGGCGTCTTTTGAATTAGCCTGTAATGCGTAAATACGTACTTGTTGCTCAAAATTAAGTCGTAGGCTACTTATGGCGGTTTTCATACCGAGTTGATCAACAGTGGGAATGGCACATTTTTGCAAATAACCCGCACGCTCACCTTCACCAGTAAACCAAATGCGTACTTTTTCGCTGTAACGGCCAGACTTAGCCGGTAAATCAAACAACAAACGTGTGTGATTATGTGCTTTAACAAAGGCAATAAAGTCGTTAAGCCCTGCATCAACTAAGGCTTGATGCACCGGAACCAAGCGCGCTTTTATTTTTCCATTAGTATGAAAATTAAAACATAAAATGCCATTTTTAAGCTCAAGATCGTCAAGCGTTAAGCAGCCAATTTCATCGCTATATGCGCCACTGTAATAGGCAATTAAAGGCAACCAAAAATGCCAATGCTTTGCTTGCTCTCTTGCTACTTTAAAGTCGCCATAAATATAGCCGTTATAAAGCGTATGCAGTTCCATTGCTGAAAAAGGGCGGCGGCCAAGATGGGTTTTCAACGTAATCCCTTGAAATTAATGACATGTTATATTTTATACTTAAAACAGATAAACATGCGAGTATCGATTCTAGTATTTATGTTTTTAGCTACAAAACAAAAACACCCACTTAAAAAGCAGGTGTTGTATTCACTATTTAATTGATAGTGGCAGTTATTCGCTAAGTGCGCGTGCTAAGCCAACAGGCTCTATTTCTACACACACTTGGTCGTCATTCCAATTTAAACCAACTAATGCGCTGTCTTCGTTTAAATCTTCTACCCACTCATCTAAAAATTCATCTAAATTAATTTCTACAGGCGTAAATTCTTGCCACTCTTCTTTACACTGGGCTTTTGCTGCGTCTTCGCTTTCCCATAAAAGCAGTACATCCGTTTCGGCAAACTGGTTAGATTCGCACACTACAAAGCCGCCGTCGTCGCCACCTAACGCCCACACTTGCTCGCTTAAACGTACTTTTTCTACAAAGCTAACTAGTTGTGATTCAATTTCAATATCGCTCATGTGTTTACCTTATTTGTTTAGAGTCTGGGATCGGTGCTTACTGCAGCTTGACGCGTGCCATAGTCGTTATAAAAACTGACTAAAGCAGCGTGTTGGCTAAAGTCTGTTAATTCACGAAAGCAAATCCAATCAAGTAGGCAGTATAAACTGATGTTAAGGCATTCACAGCCTTTAAATTCATCATCGTTTAAATGACTATTTAAATAGCTTAATGTTTGTGCAATTCGTTCGTTTTGCAGATTAAAAAATAATTTATCGTCGCTAGTATCAAATCCTGAGCGTCTGCTAAGTGCTAATTCTACTAACGAGTCGTTACAGGCGTTGATAATATTAAGTAGGTGCTCTTGCGACCAGCTTAGTGGTGTTTTACCAGCCTTGGCAATAAGGTAACGTAAAATAATGGTTGAATCGCTTAGCGTTAAATCACCATCAATTAAAACCGGTATTTTTCTTCCTGGGTTGTTACTGGCTAAGGTAGGGCGGTCTTGCTCAGAAAAAATATCTAGGTTTACTAGCGCTAAGTCAACATTGTTTTGTGCTGCCCACATTCTTACTCTGCGCGCAAATGGAGAAGGGTTAGATCCTATAAGTTTCATAATTGCTCCTAAAAAAAGCCGCATAAGCGGCTTTTTGTGTTGCGATAAGTCAACGTTATTCTGAGCGGCTTGTAACTTCTAGTAAGTGATAGCCAAACTGTGTTTGTACAGGGCCTTGTACTTGATTAATTGGCGCTGAAAATACAACTTTATCAAACTCAGGTACCATCATGCCTGGGCCAAACTCGCCAAGTGCTCCGCCGTCTTGACCAGAAGGACAGTTTGAATATGTTTTTGCAAGCTCTGCAAAGTCTTCGCCTTGTTCAATCTTAGCTTTTAAATCTAAGCACTCTGCTTCGCTGTCTACTAAAATGTGCCTTGCACTTGCCACTGCCATAAAATCTCCTGTTTAAAGTTGGTGTATTTAACCATTAAAGCCAGTCTAGTTAGTTTTAACTCGCAGTACCAGTATAAACTTAATTGATGAGTAGCGTATTTTCAATTGCATCAATTAATTCTTTTGAATTAGGAGCTACTTTACTGTTAAAGCGTTTAATTGTTTTGCGATCAGCTGAAACTAAATATTTATAAAAGTTCCAGTTAGGTGAGCTGGTTTGCGCGTTTAAGTGTTTAAATATTGGATTTGCATCACTGCCGCGAACTTCGCTGGTAGTAAACATAGTAAACGTAACGCCGTAATTAATAAAACACACTTTTGCTATGTCTTTTTCATCGTTTTCTTCTTGAAAAAAATCATCAGATGGAAAACCTAATACCACTAAACCTTTGTCTTTGTATTGTTGGTGTACTTTTTCAAGGCCTTCAAATTGAGATGTAAAACCACAATTGCTAGCCGTATTTACAATGAGCAAAGGGCGGTTTTTAAATTGGCATAAGTTTAAGGATTCTTTTGAGCGCAGCTTACGTATCTCTACATTTGTAAAGTCTTCACATTGTTGCTGCTGTTGTTTGCTGGGTAACGTGTCATTTGCATGGGCAGCTAAGCTCGTAATAAAAATACTGAGCCCTAGTATCGTTTTTTTTAACATACTCAACGCCTAAATTTATAATTGTTTGACTAGTCTATCTTACGCTAATATGCACAAAAGTGATCAACAATATTAAGCTGTTATGACTACACGTTTAGCCACTATAGAAGATTTACCTGCCATTGTCGCAATATACAACGAAACGATCGCCTCGCGTATGGTGACCGCCGATACCGAAGAAGTATCGGTACAGAGCAAACGTGAGTGGTTTAATAGCCACACCGGTAAACGGCCTATTTATGTTTATTGCGAAAATGACCAAGTACTTGCTTGGCTAAGTTATAAATCGTTTTATGGGCGCCCCGCATACGATGGCACCGTCGAAATGAGCATTTATATTACCAAAGCGGCGCAAGGTAAAGGACTTGGCAAAAAGCTGATGGAGTTTGCCCAAATAGAGGCTAAGCAGCTCGAAATTGATGTATTGCTTGGTTTTATATTTAGCCACAACTTACCAAGTATTAAGTTATTCAAGCACTTTGGTTTTAGCGTATGGGGTGAGTTGCCTCATATCGCGGTAATGGATAACACGCGCTACAGTTTAACAATATTCGGTAAGCATCTACCAAAATAGTTGTGGAGCTTATCGGTAAAAAAATCAAAATTAAGTCTAACAACCTATACCAACTAAGAAATTATAGGCTACGCTATTAACATATAAAGTGTTTACGATAGTGTGGCTTAATGAGTCGAAAAATTTTAATTGTAGATAGCAGCAGTGTTATCGCAATGAGAGTGAAAGTTTTACTAGAATTAATAGGTTGTGAGGCTGAGCTCGTTCATTACTCTATGATTGATTTATACTCTAACACCAGCCAGTATGACTTGGTAATTGGTGCTTACGGAGTGCCGTGTGAAGTAGTAAAATCGTTAGCTCAAAAAATCTCACAAGACCGCTGTGTATTACTTGCCCCTAAAGCCGAAAGCGGTGAGCAACTTAGCGCCTTTAGCGAGCTTAATAAGCTAGTCCCAGATGCTACGGTTATTTATCCGTTTTTTTCAAATAAAGAAATTACCTCATTACTCGAAAACCTCTTAGAGCTTGGCTCTAGTCACGTTCTAAAACTCCCCACTATTTTACTTGTTGATCATATGCCTGAGCGCCTTGAAAAAATGAAAAGTAATTTAGTCGGGGCGCATATCAAAACGCTAACCGCAACCAGTGCTACCGAAGCGGTGACAGTGGCGAATGAAAACAGTATAGATATTTTAATTAGCGATTTTAGCTTTGAAGATGGCACCGGTTTAAATATTTTTTCTGCTATTAAAATGTCTCAGCCAGATTGCCGATGCTTATTGTTTACCGCACGCCCTGAGCAAGTTTCGATGATTGAGGCAATTCGTAAAGGGGTCGAGGATGTTTTAATAAAGCCTCTAACCGATAGCGTACTGCTGCAATCGGTACATAAATTGTGGCAAACAGAGCTTTTAAAACGCCGTAACGCTGAGCTAGTTGAGCGTTTACAAGATACCGTTGATGCATTAATTGAAAAAGACAGCCTACTACAAGTTATTTATAAAAATACCCCTGACGCCATTATGCTATTTGAACGCAGCGGCAAAGTAATAGAAGCAAACGATGCCTGCTTAAGGCTGTTTAAGCTGCCCTTTGACAAACTCGCGGGTTTTTCGGTATTTGAATTTTTAGATGAGGAATCAAGTGCTGAAATAAAAAATAAAATCAGCACACTCAATCGTAACCGCCAATTTAGTAGCGACCTACGTTTGCAAAAAACAGACGGCGGGTATATTCCGCTGGTCGGCTCGTTTAACGAAATAGACCACCATGGCGAAATTGCGTTGGCGGTTATATTTAAAAATGTAACTCACTTAAAACAAAAAGAAGAATTACTCCTTGAAGCCAAAGACCTACTTGAGGAGCAAGTGCGAGCTCGTACTTCGCAGCTAGAGCACGCTAAAAATGTGGCCGAAGCTGCCAATTTAAGCAAATCGGAATTTTTGGCTAACATGTCGCACGAGTTACGCACCCCTATGCACTCTATATTAAGCTTTTCTCGATTTGGTTTGAGTAAGTTAGAAGCAGGCGATTTTGCTAAAGATAAACTCTTAAAATATTTATCTCGTATTGAAAGCAGCGGCGAGCGTTTACTGTCGTTATTAAACAACTTACTTGATTTATCTAAATTGGATGTAGGGAAATTTCCATTTAACCCACGTCCATACAATATAGAAAGCATTATAAAAACCAGTATCGATGATGTCTCTGGTACGGCTATGGAAAAAGAAATTGAAATTGTTTTTTCAAAACCCGGGCCAGTGGTTGTGCAGTGTGATGAAGAGCAAATTAATCAGCTATTGCGCAATGTGTTAGGTAACGCACTTAAATTTAGCGAACCTAAAAGTCGTATTAAAGTGAACTTAATGGCTGATCAAGATAGCGCCATTATTGATGTAATAGACAATGGAATAGGTATACCTGAGGATGAATTAGAGCACGTGTTTACTAAATTTGTACAAAGCAGCAAAACGAACAGTGGCGCTGGTGGTACTGGCTTAGGGCTTGCGCTTTGTAGAGAGTTTGTAGCACTTCATCAAGGCGAAATTACGGCAAGTAATAATAGCGATGGTGGTGCAACAATTAGGATTCAGGTACCCCTAGAAATAGATTTAGATGAGCATTTAGCCGATGATAAGCTAGCAGTGCAAGATAGCTAATTATATGTGTAAGTAATGTTTAAATGATATTTAATTGGATGATGAAAATATGGCCTTAACTAAAATTCTTGCTGTAGATGATGAACCTTTCAACCTTGAAATTATTGAAGAAATTTTAGAAGATCTTGATTTCGAATTACAAGTTGCCACAAGCGGCCCTGAGTGTTTAGCCATGGTTGAAGGCTACATGCCCCAAGTTATTTTACTTGATGTAAGTATGCCGCAAATGAATGGCTACGAAGTGTGTAAAGCATTAAAGGCGAATCCGAATACCGCGCATATAATTGTTATGTTTGTTTCCGCTAGAGGAACGGTTGAAGAGCGTATGGAAGGTTACTCAGTCGGTGCTGAGGATTACATTGTAAAACCGTTTGGGCATGATGAGCTTAAATCAAAACTTAAAAACTTAAACCAAGTATTAATAGAAAAACAAAGCCTTGAAAAACAAGTAGAAGATGCAACATCTACGGCATTTAACGCTATGGCAAACAGTAGCGAAATGGGGCAAATAGTTAACTACATTGAAAACATTGGTTTTATTAATAATCCGCAAGATTTAGGTAAAGCCTTAATTGACTGCTTACAAACGTTTGACCTACAAAGTAATGTTGAATTTAGACATGGCGATACAATAGAGCACTTTGCCCTTAGCGGAGTGTGTTCGCCTATTGTAATTGAGCTGTTTGATATGCTTAAAAACAAAGGTCGCTTACATGAGTTTTCTCACCGAATATTAGTTAACTACGAGATGATAAGCTTATTAATTCTGAATATGCCAGATCACGACCCAGATAAACACGGGCGTATTCGTGACCACGTTTGCTTTATTGTCAGTGTGACTGAGCAGCAGTTACGTGCAATTATGACCAAGCAAATGCTTGAGTCGCAGCAGCAAAAGCTAAATGATGTAGCCAGCACAGTGCATAGTAAGTTTCATGGCTTAATTGGGTTACTAAACGAAAACCGTGAAAGTAACGAAAAAGTATTCAAGCAACTACAAGAAGATCTTGAAGTGCGCATACCCACAATGGGGTTAGATGAAGACCAAGAGGTGTTTATTTATAAAAAAGTGGACGAAACTATTCAAAATTCAATTGCCAGAGAAGAGTCGGTTAAACAAGTTAAATCCGCCTTTGTTGAAATTGAACAAGATTTATCTTTGTTACTTAAAAAATAAACCTCTCATAATAAGGCTTACCAGAGTGATTTACGCATCACGAGGTAAGCCTTTTTCGACAATTCTAATTAGGCGCTGTGTTTTACGAAGTTGTTCTCGTTGTTTATTATTTTGTTGCTCAAGCGCCCACTCTATATGCTCTTTTACTAGCTGCGAGCTAGACTCATGTTTGCTTTCTAAAGCGTTAATAATGCTAGGGCTAAAATCGGCATTGCCTAAACCCACCGCTAAATTACGCAGCCAACGTTCGTGACCAATACGGCGAATTGGGCTACCTTCGGTATTTTTTAAAAATGTAGGTTCGTCCCAGGCAAATAGCTCAAGTAAGTCTTTGTTTTTTAATTGCGTACGGGGATGAAAGTCTTGCTCATCGGTAATTTGACCATAACGGTTCCATGGGCAAACCAATTGGCAATCGTCGCAGCCATAAACTCGGTTCCCCAATAATGCACGGTATTGCTCAGGTATAGGCCCTTGGTGCTCAATGGTTAAGTACGAAATACATTTGCGTGCATCTACCACATACGGCTCTACAATTGCCCCTGTTGGGCAAAGCGTAATGCAAGCAACACATTTACCGCAGCCTTCAAACGTGTTTTCATTATCTATTGGCAGGGGTAAATCAACAAAAAGCTCACCTAAAAAAAACCACGACCCAGCTTCTTGGTTTATTAATAAAGAGTGTTTACCTCGCCAGCCCAATCCCGCTTTTTCAGCAAGCTGGCGCTCAAGCACAGGCGCAGAGTCTACAAATGGCCTAAAACCGTAATCGCCAATTTCTTGCTCTATTTTTTGGCCCAGCTTTTTTAGTCGGTTGCGCATTAATTTGTGATAGTCACGCCCTAATGCGTAGCGGCTAATGTAGGCTTTTTCGGTGTTTTTTAGTGTTTTGGCAAAACTAGCATCAGGGGGCAGGTAGTTCATTTTTACCGAAATAACCCGCTGGGTGCCAGGGACTAGTTCAGCAGGGCGAGCGCGTTTCATGCCATGGGCTGCCATATAATCCATAGAGCCATGGTAGCCCGCATCTAACCAGCGCTGTAATTGTGCTTCGTGTTTAGATAGGTCAATATCGGTAATACCCACCTCACTAAAGCCGAGTTCTTGGCCCCAGGCTTTAATATTTTTGGCTAGCTGTTGGTAGTTGGGGGTTGAGTTACTCACACACATTACACACTTAAATAATTAGCTGCGTAATTTACCATATTTATAAAGCGCTGTTGAATGTTGCCAGTTAAAATATTAAGACAATATAGCGCTCGGCTTTTGTTTTGCAATTGCTTATTGCACAAAGCGCTTTAATTGCTGTTGTGTTTGCTGGCTAAGTGCATGTGATTGCTGGCTATTACTTAGTGCATGATCAATAGCGCTTTTAGCTTGCTCGCCTAAGGTAACAATTTGCTCTACCGATTGGTGAGTGTGCTGCTGCGCTTGCTCTAGCGTATGCACCGCATCCGCTATTTGCTGTAGCTGCTGTTGGTTTTGTTCAAACTCGCTTAGCATTGTTTTAAACCCTTCAGAGGTATTACTAATGGCGCTTTGTGCGGTACCTGAGTGGCTAATTAACTGCTCACTTTCTTGGTTGGTTTCGTTAACCAGTTCATTCATTTGGTTAATAAAGTCGCTTATTTGTCGGGTTGCACCACTTACTTTTACCGATAATGTACGTACTTCATCAGCAACAACAGCAAATCCTCTGCCAGCTTCGCCAGCGCGTGCCGCTTCAATGGCAGCGTTTAGTGCCAGTAAATTAGTTTGATCCGAAAACTCCTCAACCATTTTTAAAATGCTGCGAATGTTTTCGCTGTTTTCTTTAAGGCCAGACACCGTTTTAGAAAATCTTTGCAGCAAGGTACCAATAAGCGACACTTTATCGACTAAGCTTGCAAGCTCTTGCGACGAAAGCTTAACAAAGTCTAAGTGCTCGCTGTTTACGCTATGCACGCTGTCGGTATTGCTCACTATGCCCTCTAAGCTTTGCACTATTTGGTTACTCGCATTAATAATATTGTGGCTTAGCTGAGTTTGCTGCTCACTTAACTGCTGCGTATTCTGCATAGCGGTATTTACATCAACATTACTTTGCTCGCTGGCTTTAGCGCTGGCGTGAGTTGTACTTAGTAAATCACTTAAGTGATTAGTAAATAAGTTATATTGCGTACTTAGTTCTTTAAATTCGTCAAAAGAAAATTGCGGTAAGTTGGCGGCTAAATTAGCCTCTTGCTGGTTTATGTTTACTAAAGTGTCGCACATAGCTTTTACAGGGCGCACTATTAAATAGCGCATATAAAAAATAGTAAAGGCAAAGCCCGCTACAATAACCAAGGTTAACAACCAAAATGCGCTAGTACTGTGCTGCTCGCTTAAGCTTTGATATAACCAAAATAAGGTAATGGCCTGAAACAAAAAAACAAAGCTTAAATTACCCACTATTTTACGCGTAAGCGTATAAAAAAATGTTCGCTCAATATAATTATAAAATTGCATTACACCACTCATTTATTGCTTACCCATCTAGGGCGTGTTGACCTTTGATGGTTGAATTTGCAGCAGTATGTTTGGCTTTTAGGCAAGGCAGAGCCTATGAAGTGTGGTTATTCCCCATAAATAGGCGATAACGCTACATAAATGCCAAA
>NZ_DJHW01000092.1:0-35005 GCF_002433295.1 Pseudoalteromonas sp. UBA6610
CTGCCTTGCCTAAAAACCAAACACACTGCTGCAAATTAAACCATCAAAGCTCAACACGCCCTGAAAACTTGGCCTTAATTTATTGTGTAAATTGCGTGAAAAAATTATTCAGGCGCTACTTCTAACGTCGTGAATAAAGCATAACGACCGGCATCTACGCCTTCTTCGTTTACTTTAACTTTGTTAGAGGTTTCGATTAGGTATAGGCCTGGCTCTTTCCAGGTTGTGCTAAACATGCCGTTTTTGTCGGTTGTTACTTTTATTTCGCCACGTTCGTTACGGTAGCGTGTATCGCCTTTTAAAATGCTTACTTCAATGCCTTCGCCCGCTGGCTTGCCATCTTGTAGTAACTGAAAACGCGCTTGCTCGCCAACAAATAAATCGTTTGGATGCGTTGGGCCGCTAAGCTCTAGGCCTAAACCAAGTTGTGCAGGCTTAGAAGTACCGTTACGGCTTACAAATGTATCTACTGTAGATATAACTTTAGTTGTGGTTACATCTTTTGCGTTGCTTGGTAATTTAGCTTCTGACTTTTTACCAAATACGCGCTTGCGCTTACCTTCTTCGTTTTTGTAGAAGGTCATGTACATTGGCTTTTGCGTCATGGCAATGTGGTAAGTACCTTCTTCTTTTAGGCTTACCGCCGCTGAGCTTTTACGCTTTAGGTAATAAGCACGAATGGTCTCAGATACTTCTTCACCGTTTGGTGCAAGGGCCATAAGTAGTGTGTCGTCGTACTCTGCGCCTTTTTCTTTTGGCTTAAAGGCTTTGTCGGGTGCAAATATTTCGTTAGAAATACTCGCGTCAATCATTACGTAGTGCGCTTTGTCGCCAGATAGTGACGTGTGCGAAGGTAATAACCAGCGCCCATGTGCACTTGCCGATGTAGATACCAGCGCCGATAAGCTAAGTGCGCCAATTAAAGCCGTTTTTAATAAATTAATTTTCATTGTATTTCCTTAAATTCAAATGATTAAGTAGCAGCTACTTAGTGCTTACGGTTACAAAACTTGTCGAAAATTCTTTTTTACCTTCAATGGTCACTTTGCCAGCTTGCGATAAATCAAGCTCTACGCGGCTGTAATCACGGCCGCCTTCTTCGCGCACAACCTCAATGTTTAAAAGGTATTTGCCAGGCTTTACGGCATTGCCGTCTAAATCTTTACCTTGCCAGTCAATGGTGTAAGTACCTGCACGCTTAGTTGCACCGCTTATGCCGTCAAAGTTAATGTCGGTTTTACCTGCTTTACGCCACCATTGGCGCAGATCTTTAAACCATTCTGCTTTTTGAACCCATAGCGCAAGCGTCGTTACGTGTTTACGCTTTGGCGTTTCTAGCCAAACAGCTACGTATGGGCGGTGGTAAGGTTGTACATCAAGATCGGGTAGGGTTAATTCAATCTCTAGCTGTGGCGTTTGTGCCTGCGCAGTTGTTTGAAATAATGCGGCAACCATTAATAGTGCTGCACTTAGTACCGTACTTACTTTTAACATTAAGACACTCCTTTAATTTGTGGCACCCAACATAAATAAATAACCAAAGGCGTTGCTATGCCTAAAACGGTTATCCATATTCCTGCTAAGCGTTTTTTTCTGTTTTGAAATAAAATAATCATCCCGGTGATTGAAAAAATAATCATCAATACCGCTGAAATATCAATAACCCAGCTCCACACGGCGCCACTGTGGCGGCCTTTGTGTAAATCGCCAATCAGGCTTAAAAAGCCACCGGTTTGGTAATCTAGGTTTAGCTCACCGGTTGTAAAATCAAGCTCTGCGTAAGCAAAACCTGCCGGTAGTGGGTAGTCGAGCATAACCAGCGCGTCTTCTTTTTCCCACTCAATGCTTTTAACTTTAGTGAGCGCGTATTGCTCGGCAAAAAACGCTTCTATGTCTGGGTAGAGTGTGGGTAATGTATCTAGTTGAGTATTTGCTTTAGCCATTAACGCTTGAGGAATAGCGGTACTTACTTGGCGGTTGTTTTTGTCGTTTTTAAGCCAATCAACATGGTTAAGTACAATGCCGCTAACGCAAAATAAAATAAGCAAAAAAAACAAAGCTGTAGAAATATAAATATGGAGCGCACGGCTTGTGCTGTACAAAGCCCGCTTATTAATAAACGCCATAAAAACAGTAATTAAATTAAATTTAGAACATGATAATCATTTGCATTAACTATTACAAATTTACTTACTTAACTTTACATTAAATTTTTGGCTAAACGGTGTGTGCATGCAAAAAAGGGCGGTTATTTAGCGCTAGGTGGGTGCGAGGGCCTTAAAATTAGGTAAATCATAACGGCTATTTCAATTACGCCAACAAGGTAAATAACCCAAACAGGGGCGTTTGAGTAAAGCAAAAATACAAAACCAATTAGCATACCAATCGCGGCGTAGCATTTTGCTTTTACAGGCACTACTTTATGCGCTTGCCATTGTTGTAAGGTAACGCCGTAACGAGGGTGGTTAAGTAGCCAGTGTTCAAGCGCTGGTGATGAGCGAGTAAAGCAGGTAAGCGCAAGAATAAAAAAAATGGTGGTAGGCATAACCGGCAGCACAATACCAACAATGCCAAGAGCCACTAACAATAACCCAAGTGCTTTAAGCCATAAGTTTTTATAACAAATAAATACTGCTTTTATATTCACTTAGGCTCTTTTAAGTAATGGCTGTTAGTTAGGATTGTAGGCCAAATAGTTATAAAATCGAACCCTATAAACGCAAAAAAGGGCAAACTAAGTTTGCCCTTTTAAAATACTAAATATGTTTTACTTATTTAGAAGTAGTAACCTACGTTGATGTTAAAGCGACGTTCTGTGTCGCCATCACCTGCAACAGAGCCACCAATAAATGGCTGGTTACGTGCTTGAATAAAGTCAAAGTAAGTAAATAATGCACCGGCCGATACGCTCATGCCTGTTACGTTCATCCACGTATCTGGGCTGTCGTCAGACTTGTCGTAAATAATGCCGTAATCGTTGTAAAATTGAACGCCTGTTACTGGGCCCCAATCAAGCGATAGATCGTAAGCTACGTTAAAGTTGGTCATGGTTGCTTCGCTTGATACGGTATCGTAGTAATCAAACGCGCCAACTACAAAGCGGTTGCTGTTGTCATCTAGGTCGTAGTCGTACTCGCCGTGCTGAAATTGAATATTCCAGTTATTAATTTGGCTATTTACATGAAACGCCCATGCACCGTAGTTACCCGCACGGTCGTTACCGTCGTGCAAACCACCGCTTAGTAGTGATACGCCAATATCGGTTTTAGCGTTTTCACTGTGCTCTATTTGATACACTGTACGACCAGCAAAAGTATTGTACTCACCAAGGCGCGAACCTGGTGCGTCGTAGGTGCCTTCGGTTGTTGCACGGCTACCAACAATATCGTAAGAGTAACGTTCGTTAACTTCTGAGCTGCCATCAACGCCGCCTACTTCATCATTTTTGAAAAAGCCGAGGTCTAGTTTCCAGTTGTCTTTAAGTTTACGGTTTACTGTTACACCCAAATCAAAGTCATCTTCTAGGCCAACGTAGTAGTTGGTGCTAAAAAAGTAGCTGTGTGAGTTGTATGGGCCGTTACCAAACGGTACAGGTGCAATACCGGCTTGCGCTTCCCAGCCATCTGTAAATTCGTAACCTAAGTATGCATACTTAACAATGGTCATGTAATCGTAAAAACGAAAATCACCATTTACAGAAATATCGCTAATTTCACCCGATAAGTTAAGGCGAAATACTTCAAAGTCTAAATCGCCGCCACGGTCTTGCGTGTCTTCATCGTAGGTGTTTGTACTGTAGTTAAAACGTACGGCACCGCCAATTTTAATGCCTTCATCTTCTTGTTCAGGCGCAGCGGCGGCAACAACAACTTCTTTGTTGTCGGCCTTTTTACTGATCTCGGCAACTTGTTGTTCGTGTTGCTTGTTGATTTGGCTTTGCTTTGATTTTTCATCAGCAAGCTGCTGTTCAAGCAACTGCATTTGTTGCTTAAGCTGCTTTAATTGGCTTTGCAGTGTGTCGAGATCGGCTGCATTAGCTGTGCTTGCTGCACCGCCAAGCATTAGTGCTAGCGTTAATTTTGAGAGTTTAGTCATTGTTGATGCTCAGGTTTTGATTAAAAAATAAAAAAATTCAAGGTGCCCAAAAGCCCCTTACGAATGATGTAAGAACTAATTTAAATTTATTTTTTATTTTTTTTATTTATTTGGTGTTTGAGTTAACGCGCCTACCTCTAACAGAGGTGATGCGTCTAACTTATCAGCATCCATCATTGCTGCAACGCGTTGCATAGATGAAAGCAATAAACTTTGCTCCCACTCTGCAAGTGCAGAAAACTTTTCAATAAAGTGTTCTTGCAGTGGCTGAGGTGCTTTTTCTAGTAACTCTTTCCCTTGCTCGGTGAGGTATAAGCTCACTCGGCGTTTATCCATTTGACTACGAACGCGTGTTACAAGGTTTCTGCTTTCTATTCTATCAAGAATATTAGTTACAGTAGCCGGGCTTAAGTTAACATTCTGAGCGATACGGCTTGCTGTTATTCCATCGGTGTGCGCTACTTCTTGCATTATAAGCAATTGTGGGCCTGTTAAACCTGATGTTTTATTTAGCTGCTTAGAATGTAAGTCAATCGCGCGGATTACTTTACGTAAAGAAACTAATAATTCGTCATATTTTTGCATTTGCTTATCTCGTCGATGGGCCAAAGGTGTGCCGTAATCGCGAAATGTTACACATCAAATAAATTGAATTCAAATAATAAATTAAGCTTGAGCCCATGTTTATTGGTTTTTATTAGTTTGAGCAGAAACTAAAATAGTATAATTTTGTTTAAAACTTATTAAATGTTATTAGCATATTGTTTGCATTGTGGTGCGCACACTACGTATGTTGTGAATAATTGGCAAGTCTTATGGTTTAGACTTTAGTATTATACCCACCTGCATTAATACCTTAATAAATTTAACATGCGTTTGCCTAAGCTTACCCGCGGTTTTACTGCCTTAAAGCATGGCCATTATTTATACGCATTAGTGTTATTTATAACAGCTGTTATTAATTGGTAATTGTTTGTAAGTTAGCTGTGTATGTATTAATCGCCGATGAACAAATTATGCACGCAATGTTTAGTGAGTATAGCGTATACTTTGCACATGCATTATTGTTTATATGCACATGTTAAAAATCTTTAATATCAGCATTGTAGGGAAAAACATGAAATTATCGCCATCAGTTAGCATTGAACAAAGCGAAACCGGCCTAGAGTTTATAAAAGTTGCGAGCTCAAAGTGTGATGCAAAAATATTTTTGCAAGGCGGGCAAATTACCGAGTTCATCCCAAAAAATAACAAGCCACTTATTTGGGTTTCTAAAAATGAGACGTTTCAAGAAGGGGTGAGCATTCGCGGTGGTATTCCTATTTGTTGGCCTTGGTTTGGTAACCATGAAAACCAAGATTGGCCAGCACATGGCTTTGCACGTACCAGTTTATGGCAAGCTGATGCTGTGCATGAAGATGATGAGCACATTACAATTAGCTTAAACTTACCCATGAAGTTAGTTAACCCAACGTATTGGCCGCACCACTCGGCGTTAAAGGTTGAGTTTGTATTGAGCGAGCAATTACAGGTGCGTTTAACAACCACTAATTTAAGTAATAGCCCTTTTAGTTATACGCAGGCTTTGCACAGCTATTTTCCTACCTCAGATATAAAACACACCCATGTAGAAGGTTTACAAGGCGCGCAATACATTGAGTTTGGCGAAGGGCCGTTTGCGCAAAATGCGCCAGTGGAGTTTACCCGCGAAACCGATATGGTTTATACCCAGGCCGCTAAGCAGCAACACATTCACACCCCAGATGGGATTATTAATGTAAGCCGCGAGAACTCAAGCTCGTGTGTGCTGTGGAACCCATGGATAGAAAAATCTAAGCGTTTATCTAATTTTGCTGACGATGAATACCTGAGCATGGTGTGTTTAGAAGCCGCCAATGTGTTAGAAGATAACGTGACACTTGAGCCTAAACAAAGCCATACGTTAGTTACTACAATCAGCTGGGCTTAACAGTCAGTAAATAGGAAAGGTACTTAAAATCGTGTTTGATAATCAGCAAGTAATGGATTTACCAAAGCATAGCGAAATACAGCTCAACCCCTTGGCCGATAAAGCGTTACTACACGTGCAACTTAATTGGCTGGCGTTTTACATTCCTTTTTGCGCGGTACTGTTTGCTGTTTGTTACTTTAACGAAGCGTTTGCTAACAAAGCACAAACCTACTTGCTGATAGGCGTGCCTATTTTAATATTGCTTTCAATGCTTTATAACGCCCTGAGTATTAAGCTGCAGGGCTTTGCGCTGCGCAATCACGATATTGCGTTTAAAAAAGGGGTTATTTGGCAGCAAATAACGATTTTGCCCCTCGCGCGCGTACAGCATATGGAAATTCACCAAGGCCCTATTGAGCGAAAACTAAAGTTAGCCAGTTTAAAGTTATTTAGTGCCGGCGGGGTCAGTGCTGATTTACAAATAAGTGGCTTAACCCACGAGCAGTGCAAAAACATACGCCAATTTGTACAAAATTATCGCCAAGACGGCACACCCGCGCAGGTTGAATTAGCAAATGAGTAATACCATTAGCGAGGAGCAAAGTAGCTCACTACATTGGCAAAAAGTATCGCCTTGGGCGGTGTTGTATTTTGTGGTGTATTTTAGTGTGCGCTTTGTAAAAGACGGGCTTTTAAACCTGCTGCCCATGCTTGTGGTGTTTGTAACACAAGTAGAAAACAAGCTGTTTTGGGCGCAAGTTGCAGGTGCTATTGCGTTAGTGACACTGCTAATATATTCAATTTTATATTACATAAATTTTAAGTTTTGCATTAGCGACGATCACGAAATTTTGCTTAATAAAGGGGTGTTTAAAAAAGAGCGCCTAACGCTAAAATTTTCGCGCGTGCAAAACGTTAATATTGCTGAGCCCTTTTATTTTACGCCCGTTAATTTGGTTAATTGTATTTTTGATGCCGCAGGCAGCGTAACCCAAGAGGCGGTTTTGCCAGGTGTTACCAAAGCCTATGCACAGCAAATGCGTAAACAAATTTTTGCCTTTAAGGCGCAGCAGCAACCCGACGAGCAAACACCCTCAAGCGAGCATTTTGAAGCAGAAAATAGCTTACGTATCAGTAATAAAGAAATCGCTAAATTTGGCTTAATGTCTAATATGGCTATATTAGCAATGGCCGCTATTGCGCCTTTTATAAATGTGTTGGTAGATTTTTTAGAGCAGCAAATTATTGCTAAGGTAGAAGGGTTTTATCAGCAAGAGCTTGGTTTACTGGCAAGTGCTGCAACCTTTGCCATGATAACGCTTATTGCTTTGCTTGTTTTAACGGCTGTGATGTTGTCGGTAGGTATGTCGCTTATTCGTTTTTATAACTTTGAGCTTTACTTTAAAGGCCAAAAATTTAAACGTATTGCCGGCTTATTAGAGCGCCATCAGTTGTCTATGAGCATGGATAAAGTGCAATCTATAGTTATAAAACAAAACCTAATGGGGCGGTTACTAAAGCGTTTTACCGTTGAGTGCTTACAAGCAAGTAGCGGCGGTATAGCGGCGGGTGTGGCTGCTAAAAAAAATAAACAAACCTTAGTGTTACCCGTTTTAAATAGCGAGCAAGTAGATAGCGTTTGCCAATGGATTTACCCGTGGTTTAATAGCAAAAAATTGCAGTTTAACGGCGCAGAACGTGCCTTGCTTTATAAAAACTTGAGCTTTTATGCCTTAATTCCAAGCGCTATTGTGCTGTTAGGTTGTTATTTAGGCGACTTTAATGCCTGGCTTAGCTTGGGAGTATTACTTATTTTAGCGGGATTAGTAACGCTTGCTTATCAGCGTTATGGCTATTATTTGCATGAAGACAACGGCCGTTTTTACATGGTGGTACGCAAAGGTATGATAGGGGTGCATTACCGTGTGTTTGAACTGTATAAAGCGCAAAGTGCACGCAGTATTAGTACCTACTTTATGCGCCGCGCAGGGCTTAAAAGCCTGTATATACAACTTGCATCAGGGTTTGCCTTTATGCCCTATATAAAGCAGCAAGATGCTGATTATATAATTGATTTTACTCTTTATCAGGCAGAGTCAACGCAGCGCAACTGGATGTAGTTATACCAATCGACTTACATATTTAGCCTTTTTAGGTTGCCAAATAAAGCGTTAACGGCGTTATTGATTTTTCATGTAAAACAAGGCATTGCTAAATTTAAAAGCTTATAAATTATACACTTTCATAAGCTTTGTTACATTTTTTTACTGCAACATTAGTTGGTTTAATAATACTCTAAGTGGTATCAATCATTTAAAGGATTATTATGAAAAAATCACTCATCGCTGCCTCTTTGTTATTAGCCACACCTACCTTAGCTGCTGATTGGCAAACTATTCATACCGAGCACTTTAATGTGCATTACAGCACCGAAAACGCCGATTATGCTAAATCGACAGCGGTCGAACTTGAAATAGTGCGCAGTAAAGTGCTTGAGCAGCAAAACCGAGCGCTTGATAAAGTAGTTGATGTGGTGGTGTTTGATCCCCTAAATGCGCCAAACGGCTTTGCTTTACCTACTTCTAATAATCCTTTAATGGCCCTTTTTACCACGCCCCCGCAATCAGATACGGTGATTTCTAACATTAGTGGCTGGCAGCAATTACTGATATTGCACGAATATATTCACTTAGTGCATTTAGCGCAGCCAACACGCAACACGTGGCAGCAAAAAATACGGGGTGTGTGGGATATTTACGACTTAACTTACAGTGATATGCCGCGCTGGGTAGCCGAAGGTTATGCAACCTTACTTGAGTCAAAAATGACGGGCCGAGGGCGACTATTTGATAACTACACTGAGTCAATACTCATTGAGTTTGCCCAGCAGGGGGCATTGCCTAGCTATAGCCAGCTAAGCGATACAGAGGGCGGTTTTATGGCTGGCTCTATGGCGTATTTAATGGGCAGCCGGTTTTTAAATTGGCTAGAGCAAACTTATTCAGCGCAAATGCTCGATGCTGTTTGGACACGTATGCAGGCAGTTAAAAAGCGCGATTTTAACGAGGCCTTTACTGGGATATTTGGCCAAAGTGCAGCTAAGTTATATGGCCGCTTTATTGCACAATATACCTATAAAGCGATGGCAAAAGAGCAGTCAGAGCCTGCGCTTAACAGCGAGCTGTGGTTAAAGCTTAACTTATATGCAAGCAACCCTGCGCTTTCAAAAGATGGCAGTAAACTTGCGATTGTTGAGCGCGATAAAGATGAAAAAACTAAGCTTATTATTTATAGCACGCAGGATAATACTAAAGCTGAAGATGAATTTACAAAAGCACAAAAAGCGCTATTAGAAAACGATGCATTGGATATACCCGATAACGCCCCGAGTGTATTTAAACGTGAGAAAAAGCACGTATTAAATCAAATAAACAGAGCGGGAATTGCTAATCCACAATGGGTAAATAATAGTACACTTTACTTTAATGCTTATACACGTGAAAAGACGGGTATTTATAACAAAGTGTCTGATATTTTTAGTTATAACACCGAAACCGGAAAAGTTGAGCAGTTAACTAAACTTGCTGGCTTACGCCGCTTTAGTGTTACAAACAATGGAGAAACCCTTTACGCCGAGCAAGTACGTGGTGGCTACTCAGAATTAGTAAAAGTAGACTTAACAACGCAAACCATTACCCCTTTATTTACTAAAAGCTTAAAAACAGCTTACGACTACCCAACTTTTAGCCCTGATGAAACCCAGTTAGCTTATGTATCAGCCAATTTAAATGAGAATTGGCAATTGTATATACAAGATATTGCCAATAATACTCGCCAAGCCGTGCCTATGCCAAACGGGTATCAATACTTAAGCCAACCCAGCTTTAGTAAAAACGGAGAAAAAATTTACTTTGTAGCCGGCTTAAAAGGCTCAACTGATATTTATAGCTACCATATTGCAAGTAGCACATTAACTAAACTTACCCAGGGCCAAGAAGCCGTTGCCCACCCGCTAGAAACAAACGAAGGGGCATTACTTTATTTATCTATCACTGCTGATGGGCCTAATGTAAAGCAATTACCGAGTACGGTAGAGGGTGAAATAGTCACTGATTTAGCACTTGATAATAGCGCGCCACTGCTTTTGGTTGATCAGTACACTTTGCCTAAAGCAAAAATATATAGCGAAAATGTAGGTAAACAAAGCAGCTACGATGTGCTTGATCAGCATGCGAGCCTAGCGCTAGGCGCACAGTATTACTCGGCCGCTTCAAGTGCTTTAAATATAAATATTAAAAGTAGTGACTTACTTAAACAGTTAGACCTTCAAGCGGGCTATAGTGTTGATTTAAATGATGATGCTTTGCATGGCGGATACGCCCAAGCAAAATATAATGCACTGCCAGTTAAGCTTAAATTGAGTGTATTTGATTATGATTTAAATACCGCAAAACAATACCAAGCGAGCGAAAATGCAGAAGTATCTGCACGAGGTGGTTTTGCAGCCTTAAGTTACCCGATTAAATACGCGGCGTTTAGCATAACGCCAGAGCTTGCTTATAACTATACCGATTATAAGCAAGACTATAATAAATGGGCACGCATAGGCATTACACAAAGCTGGCAGTACGACCGCCAAGCATTTGCTATAGGGCAAAGTGTTAATGCCCAGTATTACGATGGCAGCAGTAAAAACAATAATTGGGATGGCTATGATTTAGCGGCCAAATTATTTGGTAAAGCGTTTGATGTGCCGCTTTATATTAATTTTACTCAAAAGCAGCGCGAAGATAGCAGCTTAGCGCTAGGCGGATTTAGCTCAAACCTAATTAGCGAGCACCAAAATAGTGAGTTTGTGCTTTCATCAGAGCTGCCATTTTATAGCACAACTGCTGAGCGCTACATGGGTTATGGCGGTGGTTTTAGCTTTAAAGAAGGCATGCCATGGCTTTATTACAAACAGCACCAGGTAGATGATGCAGTATACGCACAAAGTTATGGTTTAAAGTATCAAGGCAATTTTAGCTTTGGATTAGGCCCAGTCGGTGTGAACGATTTAACCTTTAATATGGGATTATCCCGCGTTGAAGGCGATAGCTTTGAGGATGAAATGCGCGGCTGGTTTAGCTTTTACTACTCGCTTTAAGTAAATTGCGATAACACGTTAATGCACTTGTGTAATAAGTGCATTAGCAAAAGCCGTGTTTAAACTAATTTAAAATACCGGTGGTTAATTGTGCTTGTTTAGCGACGCAAGCTTAGCTTGATATACGTTTAGCCTTTCTTTATTGCGCTCATACTGGATGGCTTTTTCAAGCAAGCTTTGTGTTTGCGCTGTGTTACCTTGTTGGTAGCGAATTTTAGCCAGCTCTAAATAGAGCTCCGATATATAAGGGGCTTTTGCAATGGCAAGTTCGAGTTGTTTTTTAGCTTGAGTGACCTTGCCCTGATGTAAGTTATTTTTAGCAATAACGAGTAGCTCGTAGGGATCTTTTTCTTTATCAACAAGCTGGCTTGTTAGGCGTTTTTCTAGTGTTTTATCTCCCAGCTCTTTTGCTAATATTCGATAGTTATTAATTAAATTTATACTTATATCGTTTCTATCAAGCGCGGTTTGGTAAATCATGTGAGCGCTTTTTAAATCGCCTGCACGGCGGTGCAGCACGCCGGCTATATTAAATAGTTCTGCATCGTTTGGCGTAAAGCGGTTGGCTTGCATAATTAAAGAGTAAGCCTTATTAAGGTTGTTTTCGGCTAGTGCCGTGGCCGCTAAGTTGCTATAAAAATTAGACAGTAAATCGTTATACGTAGCGCTGCCTGAGTAAAAGCTGCCACGGGTTGGGAAGTAATCAATTAACGTGCCTGCGCGAATTATTACAATAATATCTTCATCTGTTTCTTTTTTTGGGGCATAAATTTTCGTTCTAAAGTGGTTAGCAACATAAATTACATTGCCTTCTTTGGCATACACAGGTTCGCTCGTCATTTCTTGAAAGCTGGTTTCGAGGTTTAAAAGCTGCGCATAGCTTTGCGTAAGTATGGCTAAACTAATGCAGTTACCTTCTGAGCGTTCAATCGATTGTTGGGCTGTGAGGGTGGCGCCATCATACTTAAAGTTGGTGAGCTGGTTTTGCAGGTAATTAAAAATAATTTCATCAGCGCGTACATTGTTTAAACGCGAGTGTGCGTAGGTTAAAAATGCGCTTTTTTCAGGCTCCGACAGCTCAAAAATACTGTGCTCGCTAGGTGTTTTAACCTGCTCGAAAAGCGAGTGATTTATTATATGGGTAAGTTGTACTTTTTTAATTGGCGTTTCGGGCGGGGTGCTACTGCAAGCAGTTAGCAATAAACTAAGTGTAAAAACTAAATATTTCATATATCACCTCACTGTGATTTTTAACATTACAGTGAGGTGACTTTTTAATCAAGCACTTACGGTGCGGTGTTTACTTAAGCGGTTTTTTTGAGACTGTTTTTTACGCTTACGGCGAGTAAACCATAAATAAAAGCCAGTACCGCCAAGCCAAACAGGGCTTAAACCAATAACACACCAAATTATTTTACTAATGAGCCCTGCAAAATAACCAAAGTGTAGTTTTCTAAAGCTATCAATTACTTGCCAACCTACACCCACTTCGCGAATGTCCCAGTTAGCCATATGCTCGCCCGTTAGCTTATTGTAAGTCACGGTATTGGCATATTCACTGGCAAGCGGGTTGCTGGTATCAACCTCACCAAATAACGTTATGTTTTCGTCTGGCTCAAGCGGCATTACTAAAAACGTACCGTTAAAGGTGGGTATTTGCTTTTGGCTGTCATCAAGTACGTGCTGAAAAGAAATCTCTTCATTGTATAAATTTTTAGTTAATACAAAGTGCTCTTCTTCTGCGTGTTCAATTACTTCGTGATACCACACCGCGCCGTTAAAGTAGCCTCCGGTGATGGCTAAAATTATAATAATTGGCGAGCCAATTACGCCGGTCATTTTATGAATGTCGCTAAGTACTATTTGCAGAGTTGCACGCCAGCGTACACTAAATAACCGCTGCCAAAACTTACGATAAATAATAAGACCTGTGATACCCAGTACTAAAAAGAACACCGCAAAAAAGAACCCTAAAACAGTGCCAGTTTGCCCTGGTAAGCTTTTTAAATCGTTAAGTAAAAAGGTGTAATGTAAGTCTAAAAACCAGTCAGTAAAGTAATGGCTAGTGCCTACTGGCTCCGATAAAATATTGCCCGTGTATTGATCTAAATGAAATTTATACCAGTCCTCTGTACCGCGTTTAATTAAATAAACCCGATCAGCAGTATCATCGTTAAATATTTCCCAGCTACCAACAACATACTCAGGGTAGGTTTTTTGAGTTTTTGTTATAAGTGTATCAATAGGTAAGCGGTTGGCTTGTTGTTGTACAACAAAGTGACTGTCTGGCATTAGTAAGCCGTCAATCTCGCTTTTAAATACCAAAACGCTACCAGTTATACTGATAACAAGCAGCGGAATAAGCGCTATAAGGGCTACCCAGCTGTGAATTTTAAAAAGTGTTTTTCTCATAGTTTATTTTTTGTGTAATTGCCACAGACCTGCGTATGATAACAATTATCAGTTCTATTTCATAGTTGTGCGATGAATGCACAACAATTGTTTTAGAGCGAGCCGATCTCTAGAGTAAAATGCGTTTAAGCTGTGGTGTAAGGTTGGTAACTTTTAAATGCAAAGTGGCTCTGGTGTTCACTTAAAGTAACGATTTTTGTACAGCTATCTTGCCAGTGCCTAATATAGGTTTACGCTAATTTGTTGAGTAAAATGTATTCATCATTACAATGCGCGCTCACTTTAAAACCCTTTTAAAAACATATGTTTATTTATTGTTTCAGGCGGGTTTTATATTAACATTTAAGTAACGAGCGAGGTTGTTTTGGCGCACTATCTACCTATTTTGTCGGCTTTTATTTTAGTTTTTAGCTTTTTACCGCTATTGAGCAAAATTAGAAAGAATCGCAGTGTGTCGGGGTTATCACTATTAATGATGACCTTTGGTTTAGCACAAAGCCTCTACTTTATTACTTACAATATTTATTTTGAACGCTACTTTATTGCTTTACCATTTTTTGTAACTGGAGCGCTAAGTGGTTTAATTTTATATTACTTTGCACGCTATAACGCCGTAAAAGTTGAACGTATACAGCTTGTGGCTATGCTTGGCTTTTCGTTATTACCTTTTTTATTGCTGTTAAATAAAAGCCTAGAAACATCAGCGGTGCTCAACGCCCTTACATACGTAGGGCTGGTAATGAGCTCAGTGCGGGTTATGCCGCAAACGTATAAAACCTTACGCAGTGGCAATATTAGCAATTTAAGCGCCCGCTACTTTAGCTTGCAGTTTGTAGCAGGTACTTGTGGCTTATTTGTAGAGCTAAGCAGTGCTATGCCCAGCACCTCGCATATTTTAATGTTTGTTATGCTACTACTTACAAATGCCGTGCAATTTGCATGTATGCAATATTATAAAATGCGCCCCGCAATGGCTTAAAAAACAATCGTCTTCTATTTATATTGTGCTAAATATGTGGCAAGTTACTTTATCAAATAAAAGGATAAAGTATGAATTGGAATCAGTTTGGCTACATTTGCCGTGTCTATAGTTCTAAAACATTAAGTGCCGCACAAAAAGAAGAGCTAACCACACAATCGTATTTAGCCGTTTATGCTAATAAATATGCAGACAGTAAATTAGCCAATTGCCTTGCAGCAAAATTTGCCCTGCAAGATGCAGGTATTTTGCAAAAACAAGCCCTGCATTATCAATGTGTACCGCAGCTAGTTAGCGGGTATAAATTTGAGCACAAAGGCATTTTTAGCTATTTAACTGCTGTTTTTTTTATTTATGTTTTTTCTTCGCTTTTATATCAGTCTTTTGTTGTTCCTACATTTGTAGAGATATATAGCAATCATATGGCTTCTTCCGCGCACACCTTAGGTGATTACTTTTCTTATTGGTATATGCCAATTATTCTATTGGTTTTACTGCAAAGCATTATTTTTATAGTAATTTTTAAAATTAAAAATGCATGCGCTTTAACCGACTCGCAGCCTTTTATTGGTTTATCAAAAGCTTTACTTCCCCGCAGTTTAATTAAGAAATACGATCGCCTAATGACAACACTTAACTTTGCGGTAAATTTCAAAGAGGATGAAAACGCCGCAATAGTCGAAACTAAACATTTGGCTAAGTGTGATTCGTTAGGCTACGAAACTCATGAAGAGTTTAAAGTGTTACTTGAGCAGCAGCTGGAACAATTTAATTTGCAGGCTAAAGGCTTTATAAATAAGCTGGTTATTCTGTATGGATTAGTCATTGTTGTGTCAATTTACTTATTTGTGAAAGCGGCTTATCAACCAATTTTTATGCTAGGAGAAGTGTTATGAAGTCAAAAGGATTTACGCTAATTGAATTGATGGTCGTAATTTCTATTATTGGTATTTTGGCGGCCGTTGCTTTACCTCAATACAGTAAATATATGCAAAAAGCTGAACTTGTTGATCCGCTTGCTATGGCCGCAGTAATTAGAGAAGACGTAACTACGTATTACATTGAAAACAGAGAGTTTCCTAAAAATAATAAACAAGCAAACGTGCCTGAAAGTAAATATTTAATAGGAAATCGAGTGACAGGTATTTCCATAGAAAACGGTGCAATTAACATTAGCTTGGGGAATAAAGCCTCGCAGCCTCTGCAAAATACAGTTTTAACTTTTAGACCCGCAGTTGTTACTAATAGCCCCACAAGTCCTATTGCATGGTTATGCGGTTTTGATGAACCTGTTGTAGGGATGCAAGCTGTGGGTGAAAATAAAACGACAGTACCTAAAGATGTATTACCTTCGGCTTGTTTATAACTAATTTAGGGGGGGAACCTATGCAACTCACCATCCATCAAATTGATGCATTTACAAGCGAGTTATTTAAAGGCAATTACGCGGCTGTGATCCCGCTTGAGTCGTGGCTTAGTGATGAGTTAATGCTTAATATTGGTGCTGAAAATAATGTTTCTGAAACTGCGTTTACTTGCCCTCAGGCAGATGGCAGTTTTGCAATACGGTGGTTTTCGCCATTAATGGAAATAGATTTTTGCGGCCACGCTACGCTCGCTGCTGCGTATGTTTTATGCGAGCAGCACAACCTTAGCCAAGTGCGCTTTAACGCCGCGGCTGTAGGGGAGCTTATTGTTAATAAAAATAGCGATGGCAGTTTTGCTATGACCTTTCCTAAACAAGCGCCAGATGAAGTACAAGCGGTACCCGATGCGCTATTGAAAGGGTTGTCTATACAACCTATTAAAGTGCTTAAAAACCGCCAAGCATATTTTGCTATATACGAAAATGCTCAACAAATTCATGATTTAACCACTGAGTCTGATTTGTTAAAAACCTTATATCCACTTGATGTGGTCGCCACAGCGAGTTCTGCTGAGTACGATATTGTGTCTCGTTATTTTTGGCCAGCAAGTGGTGGCGAAGAAGACTTTGTTACGGGCTCTATTCATACCGGCCTTGCCCCTTACTGGGCGCACCAATTAGGTAAAAATAAATTAAACGCGTATCAGGCTTCAAGCCGAGGTGGTTTTATACAATGCGAAGTAGGCGAAAATACAGTGACCTTAACCGGTAACGCTGTGCGGTATTTAAAAGGCACAATTTATTTATAAATAAACAGGCCACGTATTACGTGGCCTGTTTGATTTAGTTAATTAAGCTTCTAACGCTTTAGCTATTAAGTGATCAATATACTTTTTATGCGCTTTAGTTGCTGTATCGGCTCCCCACCCTACGCTTGTATCAGCTATTTGTGTTAATTGATAGAGCGCGGCAGTTTTTGCCAAATTGTCGTGTTTACTGGCTTTGCCTAGGCCTGCAATAGCAATAAGCTGATTTACATACTCTATTTGTAGATTGCGGCTAATAGACGTGCTCTCCTTGCTATCAACAAAAATACTGGCAGTTAGGTCGTCCATAAATTGCGTTAGGCTATATTCGTTACCGTACAGCGCGGAGTCTGAAATACGCAGCATAACAGCAGGGTGCAGCAATTGCGTAAGTACTGTTTTTTGCATGCCTAAAATCATTTTGTGCGCTTTAGGGTCTTCATTTTTACCATAATGGCTAAAACCACGACGCTGTTGCTGTAAATAGTTATACAGTGGTTGCATGCTAGTGAGTACATCTGGCGCAAATACATATTTAGCAAGTATGTTCATTGCTTGTGTTTGGCGCTCAAGCGGTACTGGAGTAAAGGGTTTATCAGCATGCTGGTCGCCCACAACTGCGCGTTCAACATATACACCACCTATTTGGCGAGAAACAATGCCCGCTTGCGAGCGGTATTGGCCAAATAAACTATTAGCTGAGGTAACCAGCTGTTGGTAAGACTCACCCTTTACTGTGGCTTTATCTTTTAGCTCAGTAAATAGCTTATTAATTAGCGCCATACGGTCGGCGCCATAGGCTGCAGGGTTTGATGAAAGGTCGCCTATCATTACGCGCGGGTCTATATGGCGACCCGGTGCGCGCATGTCGTCGGCATCGTTACCAAAGGCAAGCGCATGCTCGCTAGAGCGCGCTAATATAGTATTTAGGCGTGCGCGCTCTGCGGCTTCATCTTCAAGGGCTGTGCTGTATCCATAGTTTATAGCCCAGTCGTCATAAGGGCCTGGCTTGGTTTGAAAAATATCGCCTTGCTGCACACCAATGGGTGCTATGTTGGCCGGCGCATAATCCATCACTGAGCCTGTAACTATGCCTTGGGTTTTGGTTTTATCATGAACCTCTTTTTCATCCCACAAAATAGACGATTTCATATTGTGGTTTAAGCCTAGTGTATGGCCTACTTCATGAAGAATTAACTGAGTTAAACCTTGGCGAATCATTTCATTGTCATCAATCGAGGCACCTGTTGCTAAGCCTTTAGCAAGTAATAGGTTTTGTTGAATTTCATGGCCTAGTGAGCAATTTAAATCGCCACTTGTGTGCAGGTTTTCGCCGTGGCTCATTGTGCCTTGTGTGTAAAGCGTGTCGTAAATCCAACGGTTTTTCATAAACACAAACTCAAGCATAATGTCTGAGCCAAGTATTTCACCGGTTAGCGGGTTGGCAAGAGCCGGCCCGTAGCCACCAAATGGCGGTTTAGGTGATGATGTCCAACGTAATACGTTGTAGTTAATATCACCAGCATCCCAGGTTGCGTCATCGGGTTGTACTTTAACTTCTAGTGCGTTTTTAAAACCGGCTTTTTCAAAAGCGCTATTCCAGGTAAGTACGGCATCGCGTATTGTGTTGCGCCACTCTACTGGGGTGGTATTTTCTATCCACCAGGTAATTGGCTTTACTGGCTCAGAAAGCTCAGCACTAGGGTTTTTCTTTTGTAGGTCCCAGCGTTTAATTACATCTTCATATGGTGCCCAATCGGTCGAGGTCATTAGATCAAATTGATTGGTGAAATAGCCTATGCGCGCGTCATCTTTACGTGGTTTATAGTCGTTTTTTGGTAATGCAACAAAAGAGTGCTGCACCTTAACAGAGACATTGCGCGGGTCGCTTACTGCGCTTGTACCACGCACGGTGGGGCTGGCATTACTAAATACGTAATCTACAACCACATCTAAGTTATTTGGGTAAGGACGCTGCTTAACAATACGCGACTTTTTACTGTTTAATTTACCTACTTTAAAGCGTTTTTTAGCTTTTTTATCGGCTGGGTTTGGCGTTGGCGATACCTTGTGTAGCGCCTCACTTAAAAATAGCTTGTTGACCTTAAAGGCTATTTTTCCTTGCTCTTCTTTTTCTATTTTAATGCTGGCTAAAACGGCTTCGCTAATATTGGCATTGCTTGCTTTGGCAATGGCACTGTTTTGATCAAATTTATAGCGAGGGGTTTTGCTAACTATATCTATGCGGTCAAAGTATTTTCTAAACTCAATAAGCTTGGTTTCTCTATAGGCACCGCGATAATGCCCAGCATCAGTGACACCGTCGACTGTATGGGCAAAGTATACAAAAGGGGTATTAAGCTGCGATTCGGTGATCACCATTAAGTGCTCACCGGTTTTTGAGTCTTGGTATAAATTAAAAATACCTGAAAATTCGGTTTGTCCTTCGACCATTTCACTTAGGGTTTGTGGTTTTTTGTCTTCTTTTTTATCGCTAGCCAATGCGTGGCCGCTAAGCGCTACACTAAGTGTTAGCGCAAGGGTTGTTAATTTCATTGTAATAATCTTTTTCGCTGTTATTTATTTAGTGTGACTGTACGTAAATTAAAATTTGTTCGCACATCTTCTCGATGAAATAATAGCCTAAACCTGTAATGTGTTGATTTTAAATAGTAAAAGTTTGTAACAAAATATAATAAATGCGATGAATAGCAGGTGTTTGTTAACGGGTACACAGCTATATTTAGTTCCCAATTTTATTTGTAACAGTTGCTTACAAATGTCAGGTTAATGTTTTATTGCGCTCTGTTATTATAGTGTTAGTAGAAATATGAGGTAATTAGGATATGCAATCAAATTCACTGAGATGGGTGTTCCCATTTGTAGCATTAGCCATTGGTGTAGTGGGCTTTATGGGAATAAACGCTATTGCACAAGAAGATCAAAGTAACACAGCAGTAGATACACGCCCCACCGTGCAAGTTGAGCCTGTAGAAGCTAATAATCATCAAGTAATAATAAACAGCTATGGCGAAATAAAACCATTAGAAAATACGCAGTTGGCGGCGCAGGTGTCGGGCGAAGTAATTAGCTGGCACCCTAACTTTGTAGCGGGTGGCGTAGTTTCTCGTGGCGATACACTTATTAGCATTGAAAAAGACAACTACGAAGCAGCCGTATTGGTAGCCGAAGCCGATTTAGCGCGTGCCAAAGCGGCCTTAATTGAAGAGCAAGCGCAGGCAAAAGTAGCCGAAGACGAAGCAAAGCGTTTTCCGAGTAAGGCACGTACCGACTTGTTTTTACGTAAACCGCAGGTGCTAAGCGCCCAAGCGGCGGTTAAATCGGCGCAAGCCGCATTAAAAAGAGCGCAACGCGATTTAGAAAACTGCGATATAAAAGCACCTTACGATGCGCTTGTTATAAGTCGTAATGTGGGGGTAGGCCAGTTTGTGGCTATGGGCGCACAAGTGGCCGATTTAAATAATATAGAAACAGCAGAGGTTATTATTCCTATTGCTGGTTTTGATAGCGTATTTTTACCGGAGCGAATTAAGGGCATTAAGGCCACTATTATTCAAAAAGGTTTAAACAGTTTTACACGTGAAGGCGTGATTGACCGCGACCTAGGTATTGTAGATAACGCGACGCGCATGAGCAGCTTAGTGGTACGTATTGAAGACCCATACGGCTTAAAAACACAGCAACCGGCTATTAAATTTGGCAGCTACGTGCAGGTTAATTTTGCAGGCGCCATGCTTAATAATATTTACCGTTTGCCACAATCATTAGTTAATAACCAAACGGTGTGGATAGTTAACGAAAACCAAGAACTTGAACCGCGCAAAGTAACCGTAGTGAGAGAAGAAGGCGAGTACTTTTATATTAGCAGCGGGCTTAACGCCGATGATAAGTTGGTTACCACGTTACCTGAGTACCCACAAAAAGGCATGCAGGTTAAAGTGGCTGGCATGGGCGAGCCAAGTAACGCTAATACAAACACCGAAAGTAGCGCTGATGCGCAACAGTTGTAAGGTGTAAATTAATGAGCGAATCAATTGAAAAAAAACAAACAGGGTTAATAGCTTATTTTGCTAAAAACTCTGTTGCAGCCAACCTAATGATGGTTTTTATTATCATCATGGGGATTATTAGCTACTTAACCATTCAGCGCCAAATGTTTCCTAATGTAGAAATTAACTACATTAATGTTGAGGCAAATTACCCCGGTGCCTCACCACAAGAAATTGAAGAAAGCATTCTTATAAAAATTGAAGAATCACTAAAGGATGTGACCGAAATTAAAAAGGGCGTGTACCGCGCCTTTAGAAATGGCGGTAGAGCAAGCCTTGAAATTAACACTGATGCAGAGCTTACCGATGTACTTGATAAGGTAAAGCTGCGTGTTGATGGTATTGCAACCTTTCCTGCGGGTATGGAACCGGTCACCATAAGTCAGATTGAGTTTAGGCAAGATGTTATAGGGATGACCTTAGTTGCCGATTTGCCGCTGACAGAACTCAAACCAATTGCCAATCAAATTGAAGATGAGCTATTACAGCTATCAAACGTGTCGTTGGTAGAAAACGATGTGCCGCTTGATGAAATTGCCATTGAAATCGACCCAGACACTTTGCGCCAATACAACTTAACCCTAAGCGATGTAATGACCGCTGTGCGTAATTACTCTGCTAATTTTTCGGCGGGGCAACTAACAACAGATGCGGGGATTATTTCTGTTCGGGTTGAAAACCAGTATTACTCTGGCGATGAATTTAGACAAATTCCGGTAAAAATAGGCGAATACGGCGCTAAAGTATTGTTGCAAGACATTGCTGTTATTAAAGACCAATTTACCGAAGGCGAGCGCTACTTTAAATTTAATGGCGAAAACGCGGTGTATATGTCGGTAAAGGCAACGCAAGATCAAAACATGATCCCCGTTGCCGATTCGGTTAAAGCATTTATTGAGCAAAAAAATACCCAGCTGCCACCGGGCGTTAGGTTAGAGCCATTAATGGACATGACGTACTACCTAAATGCGCGCCTTGATATGATGAAAGCTAACTTGTTTCAAGGGGCAATATTAGTCGCTATTATGCTTTCGTTATTCTTGCGCTTTAAATTAGCGCTTTGGGTAATGATTGGCTTACCAGTGTGCTTTTTAGGCGCCATGATGCTAATGCCTTTATTTGGTATAAGCATTAATATTATTTCGTTGTTTGCTTTTATTATGGTGCTCGGGATTGTGGTAGATGACGCCATAGTAATAGGAGAGGCCGCCTATACTGAGGTTGAAAAAAGCGGAGGCGGAGTTGAAAACGTCGTCCGTGGTGCTAACCGTGTAGCAACCCCTGCTACATTTGGTGTACTAACAACCATTGCGGTGTTTGCCCCGTTTACACTTTCAAGCGGGCCAGAAAGCGCCTTCTTTTACGGTATTGCCGTAGTAGTTATGCTGTGTTTAGTATTTAGCTTAGTTGAATCAAAACTTATTTTACCGGCTCACATTGCCCACACGCACTTTTCACCTATTAAAAAAGGGGGCTGGCGCGATAGGTTTAATACCCGCTTTTTTGGCTTTGTAAATGGCCCTTATAAGCGTTTTATATCGCGTTGTGTAGATTGGCGTTGGACAGTATTGTTTGGCTTTATTGCTATGTTTTTTATAAGCATTGCGCTGATCACATCAAATAAAGTACGTACTGTACCCACTCCTAAAGTGCCGCATGATTTTCCGCAAATTCAAATAGAAATGAATGACAATGTGTCTGATTTACAAACTATTGCAGCTATTCGTGAAGTAGAAGCCATGGTGTTAAGAGTTGATGAAGAAACAGAGCGTGAATTTGGCCAAAAAATAATTCGTGATGTACTGGTATTTAACCAAGGCAGAACGGAGTCTCAGTTACTTGCGCCGTTGGTTGATGAAGACTTACGCCCTTATAACGCGTTTGAACTTTCGCGCCGCTGGCGAGAAGCCATGCCAACCATTGCCGGTATTAAATCACTCACTATTGAAGATGATGTTGGCGGCGGTGGCGGCACCGGCGAAGGCGAATTTGGTTATTTACTGTTTGGCTCAGATATAGAAACGCTTAATGCGGCAGGCCGTCGTTTTATTCAGCTATTGCAGCAACAAAAAGGCTTGTTTGATATAAGTTCAACCATTGACCCTGCTAGCAAAGAAGTGCAAATGAGCTTAAAACCTGTAGCTTACGATTTAGGGCTCGACCTTGCTAACATTGCAAATCAAGTAGGCGCTAGTTTTTATGGTGGCGAAGCACAGCGTGTAATACGTAACGGCGAAGAAGTAAGAGTAATGGTACGTTACCCTAAACTGACTCGCGAAGCGTTTTCATCGCTAAAACACACAGTAGTTACTACACCGCAAGGGCGTGAAGTACTTTTAGGTGATGTGGTTGAATTAACCGAAACGCCGGGTATTAGCTATATTCGCCGTGAGGGCGGTTATCGTACTGTTTATGTGTACGGCAGTATTGATGAAGAAGCTATAGAGCCAGGCGAAGTGGTTTCGCAAGTAAAAGAAAACTTACTGCCACAACTTAAAGAAGAATACCCAAGTGTTAAATCAGAGCTAGGTGGCGCAATAGAAGAGCAACAAGCGCAAGCTAATGAGCAGCTGCTGTTTTTTGTAGGCGGCATGATTTTAGTTTATATATTGCTTGCTGTACCACTTAAAAGTTATGCCCAGCCGCTTATTGTTATGTCGGTTATTCCGTTTAGTTTAACGGGGGCTATTTGGGGACACTTTTGGTTTGATTTAGACATTAGCTTAATGTCGGGCTTTGGTTTAATAGCCGCGGCCGGCGTAGTAATAAACGACTCGCTGGTAATGACCGACTACGTAAACCAAGTACGCCGAGAGGGTGTAAGTGTTAAAAACGCGGTAATAGAAGCCGGTTGTGCACGCTTTAGGGCAATATTATTAACTTCAATTACAACCTTTGCAGGGGTTCTGCCCATAATGTTTGAAACCAGTTTACAAGCTAAATTTGTAATCCCTATGGCAGTAGCGCTAGGCTTTGCGGTAATGTTTGCAACACTAATCACCCTTATATTGGTGCCGTGCTTGTACATTATTTTAGGCGATATTGGCGGCGTGTTTAAAATGGCTTTTCGAAAAGTATTTAGGCGAAAAGCCCCTATAAACCAAACCTCTTAAACTATTAAAAGCCAACTTTAACAAGTTGGCTTTTTAGTTATTTAGGGTTATATAAAAATCTCGGTTACATTCTTTTGTTTGAATAAGCTTTGCGCACGTTTTATAATCACTTTTTTCTGTTGGCAAATTAGTCGAAAGGCTAAGACGCAAAGTTTCCGGTCTAAGGTGTAAACTACGATAGCGGGGCTGCTGCATAATTTTTATACGGTATTGCTTGCCCTCAGTGTCGTTTTTGTGTATCCATATGATATGGATAAAATTTTGTGACTCTTAAGGTGTTACTGTGTTTATGCATACGTCGTTGGCCTGTGGAAAATGGTCAACTATAGGTTGTTTAAACCATCATACTCAATTGTTCATTGGGGATGTGGTTAGTGTAACCTTTTCAGACATGCAAGGAGTGCTTGTTGATTTATCGTTTGATTATAAAATTACCTCTTTAGAACAAGGTGAGCCTCATGCTTGGCCACGCTTAGTTGCTGAGTATATAAACGTGCATGTGCCCCTGGTAAGTGCAGGTAGAATGACCAAGCAAGGGTTGGTTGTTGGCTATCGAGATAACGAAATATTTGCCCTAGAAAGTAGCGGTATTAATAAGGCAAAGGTTGATTTTCATTGCATTGCAAAGTGCGATACCCCCGCTAAGTGCACCAACCAAGCATATGATTTTGTATACCCTAATGGGGGCGAGCAATACAACGCGGGTACTCGCGTGCTGCAGCCTAAAACCGGTTATATATACCAATGTAAGGCATGGCCATTTAGCCAATTTTGCAGAACCAATAATGATAAAGACCCAAGCTTTGAACCTGGTATCGGAAAAAGCTGGGCAATGGCCTGGACTAAGGTCACTTAGCGCTTTTAAAATAAAAACCATCTTCCCATGGGTGTAATGACAAGAATAAAATTGCAGTAATTTTAAAATTTGGACTTATACCTCAAGCCCACTCTCTATGAGTGGGCTTTTTTATTTTTATGATAAACTGCCTGCATTGTTATTTTTTATACGGTTTTGTTGTGTCTTTAAGTGAATTTTCTTCTCAATCATTAGCTCGTTTTCCTGTTGCTAAAAAGCAACCTCATCAATTAACTATGCACAATAAAACGCGCACCGATAACTACTACTGGATGCGCGATGATGAGCGCGAAAACCCAGAAATACTCGCCCATTTAGCGGCCGAAAATACATACTGCGATGAGCAACTAGCCGCAATAAAGCCACTTCAAAACAGTATTTTTGAAGAACTAAAAGGGCGCATCGTAAAAGATGACAACACGGTGCCGGTTAAAGATGGCAAGTACTGGTATCACTCAGAGGTACGTGGTGACGATGAGTATTCGCGCCATTACAGAAGCACAAGTATTAACACCGATAACAAGCAGTTACTACTTGATGTAAATGCTTTAGCTCAAAACCATGAATTTTACGAACTAGGTGAAGTCGCGCTAAGCCCATGCGAGCAATTAATGGCATACAGCGAAGATACCGAAGGGCGCAGAATTTACAGCGTACATTTTAAAAACCTGCAAACAGGTGAAATGCTCAGCGATGTTTTAGAAAACACTGAAGGGCAAATTGTTTGGGCTAACGACAATAAAACCGTATTTTACGTTAAAAAAGACTTACAAACGTTACTGGGTTTTCAGGTGTTTAGGCATGAACTAGGCACAGCGCAAAGCCAAGATGTTATGGTGTATGAAGAGCACGATAAAAGCTTTTTTATGGGCTTGGGTAAAAGCCGTGACGAGAGCCTTATTATTATAGATTTGGCCACCACCGAAACAAACGATACCTGGGTGCTTGATGCCAATAACCCGCAAGGAGAATTTAACGCATTACTACCGCGCGAAGAAGGGCATGAGTTTGATATAGATAAACACGGTGATACTTTTTACATAGTAACCAACTGGCAAGCTAAAAATTTCAGACTGATGACGGCAACAAGCGAAACGATTGCAGATAAAACGCAGTGGCAAGAGCACACCGCGCACCGTGAGCATGTATTGCTTGAAGGCGTAGAGATATTTGACGACTTTTTAGTATTAACTGAGCGCGAGCAAGGTCAAGCTCGCTTTGTTGTTATTAACCAAGCTCAAGAGCGCATGGCGCTTGAATTTAGCGACCCATGCTACTATGCCGCTGTGGCGATGAACCCCGAGCCACAGGCGCGTTCGGTACGTATTTATTATTCAAGTCTAACCACGCCTGGAACGTTGTACGATGTTGATTTAGCCACGGGCAAAAAAACATTGTTAAAACAGCAGCAAGTACTGGGCGGGTTTGATAGTGCACTTTATGCCTCTGAGCGCTTATTCGTGACAGCACGTGATGGCGTGCAAGTACCTGTTTCGTTAGTTTATAGAAAAGACACCTTTACCAAAGATGGCACTAACCCACTGTTTCAATATGGCTATGGTGCATATGGTTACACGATAGATCCGAGCTTTTCGAGTACCTCATTGAGTTTGCTAGATCGCGGTTTTGTGTATGCGATTGCACATGTTAGAGGCTCCGAAATGCTAGGACGCCATTGGTACGAGCAAGGTAAAAAAGAGCATAAACAAAATAGCTTTAGCGACTTTATTGATATTACAAAGGCTCTTGTAGAGCAAGGCTACGGTGATAAAAACAAAGTATTTGCCTCTGGCGGCAGTGCAGGTGGTTTGTTAATGGGGGCTGTATTAAACCAAGCGCCAGAGCTTTATTTAGGTGTAGGGTGTCATGTGCCATTTTTAGATGTGTTAACCACCATGCTAGATGAAAGTATTCCACTTACCACTAACGAGTATGATGAATGGGGCAACCCAAACGATGAACACTTTTATGATGTAATAGCCGCGTACTCACCGTACGATAATATTAGCGCCCAAGACTACCCGCATATTTTAGTCACCACAGGCCTGCACGACTCTCAAGTACAATATTGGGAGCCTATGAAGTGGGTAGCAAAAATGCGAGAACTCAAAACCGATAACAATATACTGGTATTTAAAACCGATATGGATGCTGGGCATGGCGGCGCATCTGGGCGTTTTAAAAGCCTTGAAGAAAAAGCCCTCGAAATGGCCTTTTTTATCGCGCTTATAAATTAACTGCAAAATACGCAAAATGTATTAAGCTTTAATGAAGCACTGATATATAAAAGGTTATTTATGTTTGGAGCACATGGAGAGTTTTATATTTGCTCTCAGCCACCCACCATGTATTTAAAGCTAATGGGTAGTTTTAATAATGAAGGAATTACTTTACTAACGAATGGCGTGGTGAACGAACTAAGTATGCACCCCAAAGGCGCGGTAAAGTGTGTTGTGGTTAATTTAGAAGAATTTGAGTTAATAACTGTAGATAGCATGGACTCGTTAGAGGCGTACTTTGCCAGCGTAAAAGAGCGTGGCTACGAACGCGTAGATTACTTATATGCAAACATTATTGCTAAAAATATGTTCGAGAAGGTCTGGAGCAACAGCGATATTGAAGTTAACTTTTATAAAGACTCAGAAAGCTACCTACATCATCACCCAGACGATGAATACATTAAAACCTACTGGTAAATAGAATTACAAGCCCCTATGCTACGGGGCTTATAATGCTTTCTAAGCAGTTTTTGTACCTTCTTGATAAATTTAACGAGATATTGTTTTTAAGCTTCACTTTATAGTCGCCGCTGTCTGTTGGCATAAGCTCTTTTATGGCATGTTTTCTAACTAGCGTGGAGCGGTGAATACGTATAAAACCTTCAGGCTCTAGCTGTTGCTCAATGTTTTTCATGGTTTCACGGTGTAAAACGGGGGCGCTGTTACCATTAAAGTGTAGCTCTACATAATTACCCGCACCGTTAATCCATACAATATCGTTAATATCTATTAAACGTACCTTTCCTACATCTTTAACAACAATATGTGCAGCAATGGGTTGCTCGTTTTCAGATGCGGCTTTAAACAAGCGCTCGGCTTGTGTGGCTAATGGGCATAAATGAATAAGCTTATCGAAGCATTTTTCAAGCCTTGAAGCGGTTGCATCGACGGTTAAAAAATCGACTGCGCCGACTTCAAACGCAAAATTAGCAAATTCAGCCGACCTAGCAATCACCACCACTTTCATTGTTTTAGCCAATTCAGTTAGGTGCACTATTTGAGTAGGATCATTTAAATTAGATAATTCGTAAAAAAGCACATTAAAACGAGAGGTATCTATTTGATCTAAACGCTGCTCGGGCAGTTGTGTTTGCGAATCAAAGTGACGGTGAGCTTGCACCTGCTGAGTTAAGAATGTTGCAAATTTGCTCGTGCTAACTCTAATTAGTGCATGAAAGTAAGTAATCATAAAAAAATCCATCTCTAGAGTGTGTAGTTATAAAGACCGTGTATTTAATAAAAAATGTTAAAAAAAATTTAATCTAATTTATAACAATCTGGGATAAGTACCTTCATCCCATATATCCTGCTGTTTGTACCTGACTAAATGCCTATTAAATAATGCGCATAGTGTCTTAAAATTATTCCACTTAATGTTGAAATGTTTGTAACCAACCAGTTACAAAAATAACATTTCAGGGACATTATAGTATGAAAAAAATAAATAACTTAGATAGTCGTACATTTAAAAAATCTTCATTGTCTTTAGCACTTAGTGCGACAGTGCTTGCTGGCTTTTCTTTTCAAGGTTTAGCCGCAGAAGAAGACGAACTAGAAAAAATAGAACGCGTGCAAGTAACGGGTTCTCGTATTCGTTCAGCCGAGGCGATGTCATCTGCACCTATACAGGTTGTAAGTGGCGAGGCAATAGATGCATCGGGTTCTTTAAACATCCAAAACCTACTGCTAGAAAACCCAGCATTTGGCTCTCCAGCTATTAGCCGTACTAACTCTAACTTTTCGACGGCAAGCGCGGGTGTAGCTACTGTTGATTTGCGTAACTTAGGTTCAAACCGTACTTTAGTACTTGTGAATGGGCGCCGTTATGTATCGGGTGTACCTGGTAGCTCGGCAGTTGATTTAAATACCATTCCTAGTCAATTTATTGAGCGCGTGGAAATTATGACCGGTGGCGCATCATCAGTATATGGTTCTGATGCGGTTGCAGGTGTAGTTAACTTTGTACTAAAAGATGACTTTGAAGGCGTAGAATTTGAAGGCCAATACGGCGAATCAAGCGAAGGCGATGATGAATCACGCCAGTTTTCTTTTACCTCGGGTTTAACTACGGGTGATGGCAAAGGTCAAGCCATGTTCCACTTAGGCTACTCAGACCAAGGTGCTGTGTTTTCGCGCGATCGTGAGCGCTCTGCAGTAGACCAATTTTCAGGTATTTATTTTGAAGACGATCCGGCGGCAAACCCGGGTTCTATTTTTGAAGCCGTTAATCCGTTTTTCTCATCATTTCCGCCACAAGGGCGTTTTGATGCAGGCGATACACGCTTTACTTACGATCCAAACAACAACTTACAAGACTCGTTTAGCACCAATGGCGGTGACGGTATAGATGCCAACGGCTTTAACCGAAGCGGCGTACGTACCATTGCTATACCAACAGAGCGCTACTTATTTGCCTCAAATGGTAGTTACGAGCTAACAGATAAACACAGCTTCTTTTTTGAAGGGACGTACGCATCTAGTACCACTATTTCAGAGTTAGAGCCTTTTCCGTTTGCCTCAGATGACATTTATGCCAATGGCCGCGTGCCAATTGAGTTTGACGTAAATGGCGAAATGCTCAGAAATGCCTTTGTGCCAGATGATATCTACAATGCAGCAACAGACACCGACGGTGATGGTGCTAGAGATATCTTTTTTGCAAAACGCTTAAGTGATGTAGGTAACCGTGGTGCCCGTGCAGAGCGTGATACATTCCGCTTAGCTGTGGGCTTTCAGGGTGAGATTAACGACAGCTGGTTTTACGATACCTACTATGTGTACGGTAAAACGAAAGAGTCGCAAGTATCAGGTGGCTTAGTAAATGTACAAAGCTTTCGCCAAGGTTTAGAGGCGGTAATTGATAGCCAAGATTTAGATGCGGATGGCATTACCGATGAAGCGATTTGTATTGATGCAACAGCGCGTGGCTTTAATTGTGCGCCAGTAAACATTTACGGATTTAATTCACTATCGCAAGGTGCAATTGATTTTGTAAGTGCGCCAAGTACGCTTTCTACGTCGGTAGAGCAAGAAATTATTGGCGGTAATGTCTCAGGTGATTTATTTGAGCTGCCTGCGGGTATGGTAGGTATTGCGGCTGGTTTTGAATACCGCGAAGAGTTTTCTCGCAGTGAATTTGATGCCCTACAGCAAGCAGGCTTAAATGCCGGTAATGCAATTCCTGCAACCGAAGGTTCTTTTGATGTAACTGAATACTATGTTGAGGCTAACATTCCTGTGCTGGATGCGGTAACAATGAACGCCGCAGTCCGTTTATCTGACTACTCAACAGTAGGTAATACAGAAAGCTGGAACGTAGGTGTTGATTGGGAAGTGATGGATAGCTTACGCCTTCGTGCTACCCGTGCTCGTTCTACACGTGCGCCTAATATTGATGAGTTATTTTCACCGCCTTCGCAAACATTCCCAAGTGGTTTAAACGATCCATGTATAGGTGTTACAAACAGTGGCGGTGGCGCTGTAGGTGATGCGTGTCGTGCCGATGCGGGTGTTGCAAATAATATTGCATCAAACGGTGAGTTTACCCTTAACCAGTCTGATTTACAGGGTATTAGTGGTTTTAACCGTGGTAACCCAGACTTAAAAGAAGAAGTGGGCGACTCTGTGACTGTGGGTGTGGTATTTACCCCAGAGGAGCTAATTTCGGGCCTTGACGTTACCCTTGATTACTTTGATATAGAAATCACAGATGCGATTGTATCTACACCGCGCCAATTTATTTTAGACCAATGTTATGGCGGTGGTGACGATAGCTTCTGTAGCTTTATAACTCGTCGTAGCGGCCCTTCTGGTAATAATAGCGCAGGGTCACTTGAGTTTATTGACAGTGGTGTATCAAATAGTGGTGGTTTAGGAACTGAAGGTGTTGATTTAACACTAACTTACTCTGCCGATATTGGCCCAGGCGCATTTAGAACTCGCCTTGCATACACTTACTTGATTGACGGTTACACTATTCCGTTACCGGGTGCGGATAAAGATGAGTTTGCTGGTGAAATTGGCGCATCTGAACACAAAGCTAACTGGAACTTAGGCTATAAGCTTGATGACTTTGATTTTAACTGGAGCATGACCTACATAGGGGCTGCTGACTTTGATGATCAATTCTTAAGTGGCTTTGGTATACCTGCTGGCGGCGTGGGTATTGGCTCAGTAACCTACCACGATGTACAAGCAAGCTATCATATAAGTGACGCGGTAGAGCTATACGCCGGCGCTAACAATTTATTTGATAAAGAGCCTCCACGTATACTTTCAGGTGTAAGTGGCTCAAGCACAGGTACTGAAACCGACGCAGGTACGTATGACTCAATCGGACAAACCTTCTATATTGGTTTTAGAAGTAAATTTTAAGCAGTTAATACTGCACAATTGTCGTTTTTCCAGCTTCACTTAATTAAGGAGCTGGTATTAACAAAAGCCCCAGCCGTTGCTGGGGCTTTTTATTGCAAGCGCGAAAAGGGTGGGCTAGTTTGCTTTAAAATTATTTATGCTCCGCTTAAACCAAAAACAACGCCACTGGTAACAGTGGCGTTGTTTAGTCAATAGGGGGCGCTAATATAGTATCCGAATCGCAAAGAAATTTACGATTCTCCCTATTTGTAGCCCTCCCCTTTTGAGGGCTTATTTTTTAGCTTAGTCTAAGTACGCTTTTAACATCCATACTAGTTTTTCTTGCTCTGAAATATAATCACCCATTAATGACGCTGTACCTTCATCATCTGCATCGCCTGCTTGAGTTAGTATTTCACGTTGCATTTTAATTAGTGTGCTGTAGCCAGCTAATAGGTTTTCTACGGCTGCGGTACCATCGCTAATGTTTTTAGCTTCTTTAATTTCACTTACTTCTAAGTAATCAGAAAACGCATGTAGTGGCGCGCCATCTAACGTTAAAATACGTTCAGCAATTTCATCTACTTTTTCAAGCAGAAGATTGTAAATCTCTTCAAATTTAATGTGTAATTCAAAAAAGTTACGGCCTTTAATATTCCAATGAAAACCGCGCGCATTCATGTATTGAATTTGGTAGCTGCTCAATAATGTATTGAGTGACTTAACAATGTCTTCGCTTTTTGCGCTGTTTAAACCAATTGCATTTACCTGTGACATACCTTGCTCCTTGATGAACCGTTTATTTATGAACTGATGATCATTATTGCTCAGTGCTATTAATTAGTAAAATTGTTTAAACCAGTCAATGCAATAGGTTTTAACTATTAATAACGTGCAGCGCAATAAATCACTCATACATTATAGATGGGTTGAATTTATTAAAATTCTACCCCTTAACAATAAAAAAAAGACAAAACATGGATAAATTATGATCTAAAACAAGTTTTCTACAAGGTTGAATATTGGCTATTTGATGTATTGATCTAAATCAGTAAATGCTTATGGCTGTAGCGCATAATTCACTCAAGCAAAATAAATATCTTAAATTTATTGGAGAGCGATTATGGATGCAAAAACAGTAAAACAAAATAAAGCAGAGTTAATAGTGGTAGGTATAGCCGTTATAGCATTTGTATTGGGGCTGGTGGCGCATTTAGCAGGCGCAAGTTTTGCCAATGCCGACACGTTTGGCTACATTGCCGCACCCATGCCACTTATTTTAGGGGTGATATTTTTAATCAGTTATAAAATAGCAGAGGCGGGCGAAGACTAGGTTGCTTCGTTAAGGCACTTAATAATGTATTCAAGCACTTGGCGAGAGTAAATCATACTGGTATGGCTTAAATGAAATACTTTATGCTCAGCCATGCCTTTAAGCTTGGTTTCGTCTAGTAAAACGGTGCCATCGGACTGACTGCCTTTGACAATTAACGGCATTAAACCAATGGGCAAATCGCCAGCAATACTGTAAAGCTTGGCCTTAAACGGCCAGTTACCATTTTTAGTGAGTAAAAACTCGACGCTGTTTTTTAAAAAGGTTTCAAACCCTTTTTGCTTCATCTTTTGCGCTATGTGGCTGCCTTGATGGGGTGTGCCAAGCGTAATCACTTTAGTGACATGGTGACTCGCTGGCGTGCCTGCCTCTAAGTAGGCGCGGGCAATTAATCCGCCCATAGAGTGACATACTAATGCAGAGGGCTCATCACCAATAAACTCATCAATTTGTTTAAATATGGTGCTTAAGTTAGGGTCGAGCGTATTGTAAGTGAGATTCAGTACTTTAACTCCAGACTGTTCAAGACGAGAGCAGAGCGGGCGCATAACAAAGCCCGACATATAAAGGCCGTGTAATACAATAACGTGGTTTATTTTCATACGCCCTTACCTACAATTTACATTAACTGTTGTGGTTTTATTTCGATATTAGCTGTATCAGAGCTGACCCACACATCACCATCTTGAACGGTAATGGTAAGTTTTATATTGCGGTCAGCTAAATCTGCAAGTGCCTGAGTAGCGGCGTAATCAAGGCTAAAAATACTTAAGTTTTTAAAATCGTACAACTTAGGTTGATGTTTTTGCCACCAAATAGCTTGGTTGTTTTCGCCATAGGTATAAAGCAACACTTTTTTAGCTTTATTGCAGGCTTTTTTAAGACGCTTTTCATCTGGCAGGCCCAGCTCAACCCACAGCTCTATCTCTTCACTGTAGTTTACATGCCAAAGCTCAGGTTCATCGTCGGCACTTAAGCCTTTGGTAAATTCTAAGCCATCACAACTATTTAGCGCATAGGCTAATAAGCGAATCATCAAGCGTTGCTCGGTTTCAGAGGGATGCTGTGCCAACGTTAAATTAAAATCTTGGTACACGTGACGGTCCATATCGCTTAACGATAATTGCGCTTTAATAATGGTAGATTTAAGAGCCATAATATCTAATCTAAAAAAATTTGCGCCAGTATAGCGCAATTAAATGAATTGCCAGTTAAAATAGCGTCAAATTATATGTTAGGAGTTAAAAATGGCTATCCAGTGGTTCCCTGGGCACATGAATAAAGCCCGTAATGAGATTAAAGAAATAATGCCGCAAATGGATGTGATCATTGAAGTGCTTGATGCACGCATTCCTTACAGTAGTGAAAACCCTATGGTAACTACGCTTCGTGAAGGCAAGCCGGTCATCAAAATTTTAAATAAGGCGGATTTAGCCGACCCTAAAATGACCCAAGCGTGGAAAGACTATTTTGAGCAAGAAAGTGGCGTAAAAGCGATTGCGTTTGGCCATGATAAAGCCGCTGAGGTGCACCGCATTAATGAGCTTTGTAAAAAATTGGTGCCACACAAAGTGGGCGCCGATAAGCAAATTAAAGCCATGATCATGGGTATTCCAAATGTGGGCAAATCAACGTTAATTAACGTATTAGCTGGGCGCATAGTTGCAAAAACGGGTAACGAGCCTGCGGTAACAAAAGCGCAGCAACGTATTAAGCTTGAAGACGGCATTATGCTTTACGACACACCAGGTATGCTGTGGCCTAAAGTAGAAAACGAGAACTCGGGTTATCGTTTAGGTGCCACCGGTGCAATACGTGATACAGCGCTTGAATACGAAGATGTGGCAAGTTATACCGCAGAGTATTTATTAAAAGCCTACCCAGAGCTTTTAAAAGCACGCTATAAAATAGATGAACTGCCAGAAAGTGACTGGGAGTTTGTAGAAATGGCCGGTAAAAAGCGTGGCTGTATTCGTGGCGGTAACCAAATAGACACCTATAAAATGTCTGAAATACTGATTAACGAATTACGTGATGGGATTATCGGCCGTATTACCATGGAAACCCCAGCCATGCGTGAAGAAGAAGAAATTATGGTAGCTGGCTTACGCGCCGCTGCAGAGGCCAAAAAAGCCGCTAAAGAAGAAGAGAAAAAACAGCGCCGTGCACGTGCACGTAAAAACCGCCGTTAATATGTGAATTTATGTGAGTATGTTACTTACTAAATTACAGACATAAAAAAAGCC
>NZ_DJHW01000032.1:0-7639 GCF_002433295.1 Pseudoalteromonas sp. UBA6610
GGTTACAAATCTCGCGCCGCGATTTAATCGCCCCTAGATTGAACAAATTTCAATCCACAAAGGCCAACACGCCCTAGGTTTAGAACATAATTTCATAGTGGAAGTAGAATGGATCAATATATTGAATTTATTACAAATCATCCTATTTTAAGCCTAGCTTGGGTTGGTCTTGTATTTCTTATTGTAAGCGGCTGGATAAAGAGCAAGTTTTCAGCAGTGAGAGAAATAAACCCACAGCAATTAACACTTCTTATTAATCGTGAAGATGGCAAAGTAGTTGATATTCGTGCTCAAAAAGAATTTAACGCAGGTCGTATTGCGGGTGCTGAACACTTAAGCCCTGAAAAAGCAAAACAATCTGACTTTTCAAGCCTTGAAAAGCACAAGAGCAAACCCATTATACTAGTATGTGCCACAGGCATGACTGCTCAAGGTATTGCTAATGCAATGCATAAAGCAGGCTTTGAATCGGTTTATGTATTATCAGGTGGTATGGGGTCGTGGCAATCTGCCAGCCTTCCAACTACAACAGGTCGCTAATCAGTTTAGTAGTACCGATAGAGGATTTATTATGAGTAATGTTGTTTTATACACCAAAGCGTACTGTCCATTTTGCCAACGTGCTCTTGCACTTTTAAACAGTAAAGGCGTTGAGTACACAAATATTGATATTGGTGTTCAACCAGAGCTTCGCGATGAAATGATTGCTAAAGCAGGTGGTGCAAGCACAGTACCGCAAATTTTTATTAATGATGAACATATCGGTGGCTGCGACGACATGATGGCTATTGAAGCGCAAGGTAAACTTGACGCTAAGCTAAATGCTTAATTTTAATTATAAAAACTAACACGTAGGAAGCACAATGAACGAAGAAAATCAAAACGCAGCAGCACAAGAAGGTGGCGCACAATTTACTATTCAACGTATTTACACTAAAGATGTATCGTTTGAAACGCCTAACTCGCCTGCGATTTTTCAAAAAGAATGGACGCCAGAAGTTAAGCTAGACCTAGACACGCGCTCTAATAAGCTAGACGAAGGTGTGTTTGAAGTGGTTTTAGCACTAACGGTTACTGCTTCTATTGGTGAAGAAACTGCGTTTTTATGTGAAATTCAGCAAGCCGGTATTTTTACAGTTGGTGAGCTTGAAGAAGTACAACTAGCACATATGCTAGGTGCATACTGCCCTAACGTGTTATTCCCATACGCGCGTGAAGCCGTATCTAATCTTGTTAACCGTGGTACTTTCCCACAGCTTAACCTTGCGCCAGTGAACTTTGATGCGTTATTTGCACAATACATGCAACAACGTACTGCGCAAGCTGAGCAGGTTTCAGCAGACGCATAATTTATGAGTACAGCAACTTCAGCTGTTACTGTATTAGGAGCGGGGTCTTACGGCACCGCTCTTGCTATTTGCTTAGCCCGAAATGGTCACCAAGTGACACTTTGGGGTCGCAATAGCGACGACGTTGCCACGCTTGCAGCTGAGCGGAAAAATCAACGTTACCTTCCTGATGTACCATTCCCCGACACTCTTTTATTACAAGCCGATTTACAACAAGCCGTAGCCAGCAGTGCCATTGTACTTGTGGTTGTGCCAAGCCATGCCTTTGCAGATACATTGCAGCAAATTAAACTTGCGCTGGTTGAAGGTGCGCAAGTTGCGTGGGCAACAAAAGGGCTTGAGCCAAATACTGGTCGCTTGTTACAAGAGGTTGCCCTGCAGGAACTAGGTGATGAGATGCCGCTTGCGGTTTTATCAGGCCCAACCTTTGCAAAAGAAATGGCAATGGGGCTACCTACTGCTATATCGGTGTCGTCTACCTCAACGGAGTTTGCGCAACAACTTGCAGATTTACTCCATTGTGGGCGCTCGTTCCGCGTGTATAACAACGATGACTTTATTGGCATTCAGTTAGGTGGCGCGGTTAAAAACGTAATAGCCATTGGTGCTGGTATGTCTGATGGGGTGGGCTTTGGTGCTAATGCACGTACTGCACTGATCACTCGCGGCTTAGCTGAGCTAACGCGCTTAGGGTGTGCCTTAGGTGCAAAGCAAGAAACCTTTATGGGGATGGCTGGACTTGGCGATTTAATCTTAACATGTACCGATAATCAATCGCGCAACCGTCGCTTTGGTTTGGCATTAGGTAAAGGTGAAGGGGTTGATGCTGCTATTGAGTCTATCGGGCAAGTTGTTGAAGGCTTTAGAAACACAAAAGAAGTGTATTTATTAGCACAACGCGCGGGTGTAGAAATGCCTATTACTGAGCAAATTTATAAAGTACTTTATGAAAATAAAGATATGAAAGAAGCCGCCATGGCGCTATTAGGCCGAGAGCAGCGCGCCGAATAAATGAGCATATAATGCTCACTTTATTAAAAGCATGAACATGCTGTGCTATTAAAAAAACCGACGCTATGTCGGTTTTTTTTATTATTTGGTACAAGGTGTTTATTGCGCGTTAGGAAAGCCTAGCTGGCGCCATGATTCATAAACGAATACCGCCACAGCGTTAGATAAGTTCATACTACGGCTATTGGGCTGCATAGGAATGCGCACACGCTGATCGTTAGGTAGCGCTTGAATCATCTCATCGGGGAGACCGCGAGTTTCTGGCCCAAATACCAAGCAATCACCGGCTTCATAACTGGCTTCGTGATGAAACTGGCTGCCTTTAGTAGTGCATGCATACACTTTTTTAGGTTGGCACTTTTCAAGGTAGGCTTCAAACGAGGCATGGCGCTGTACGTTACTAAACTCGTGGTAATCTAGCCCGGCACGTTTTACTCGCTTATCGTCCCACTCAAAACCTAATGGCTCAATTAAATGCAATGAGTAACCTGTGTTTGCACACAAGCGTATGATATTTCCTGTATTTGGTGGAATTTCAGGTTGATATAAAACGATATCCAGCATAATGCGCCTTTCTATTAATCTATAATTTGACGAGTGGCAGTATACACGAAACCGGTAAAAAAAATGATATACTCGCGCCATTGAATACCGCAAGTAGTGAATATTAACGTGCATCACCGTAGTTACGAATTTTGGGTTAAAACATCAAGCATAGTTACCATGGTTATGGTTAGCTTAATGATAGCCGCTAAAACCTGGGCGTGGTTGGCATCGGGTTCAGCTTCTATGCTTGGCTCATTAACCGACTCATTAATGGATATTACCGCCACGGCCATGAGCTTTTTAGTGCTAGGGTATGCACTGCGCCCAGCAGATGACGATCACCGTTTTGGCCACGGCAAAGCAGAAGCCCTAGCCGGACTTGGTCAGGCTGCGTTTATAGCAGGGTCGGGGTGCTTATTGGCGTTTCACGGTATTGAGCGATTATTTAACCCCATTGTGCTTAGTCATTCACTGTTAGGTGTGTGGGTGAGTATATTTGCTATTGCTTGTACGTTAGTGATTGTGTTTTTTCAGATAAAAGTGGTTAAGCATACCGAATCCATCGCTATTAAAGCAGACTCGGTGCATTACAAAGGGGATTTAATTTTAAATGCGGCGGTATTACTTGCTATTTTGCTCTCGTACTATGGGGTGTTATACGCAGATCCGCTGTTTGCCATAGGCGTTGCCGGTTACTTACTTTATAACAGTTGGGATATTGCGTGTGAGAGTGCCGATCATCTTATGGATAAAGAACTCCCAGATGATGAAAAGCAAAGTATTTTAGATATTGCTAACGCACATAAAGATGTACACGGTGTACATGATATCCGCACTCGCCAAGGCGGTAAAATTAAGTTTATGCAAATGCACTTAGAGCTTGATGACCATTTAAGTTTAATACGTGCCCACAATGTGGCTGACGATGTAGAAAAGGCGCTTGCCGAGCGCTTTGACTCTGAGGTTGATATTTTAATTCATCTAGATCCGCTCTCCGTGGTACCTAAGTATCAAACGAAGAACAAAACTGATACAAGCGCATAAGCACAGGTTTTCTAATTACGTCGCGTTCAAACAATAGCTCGTGCTTAGCCCCTGCAAAGCTTTTCAGCTCGGCGTTAGGGAGCCTATTTACGAGCTTTTGTTGCGCGTTGTTATCAACCACTTCATCGTTTTGTGCGCTGGCAATAAAAATAGGGAGGTTGATTGTGTGGGTATCCACGGCAGACATAAAAGCAAAGCTTGCATTTAACCAACCATATGTAACGCCGCCTAACTGTAAAAGAGGCTGTTGTTGATAAGTGAGCCTAAATAGGTTGTACCGCACTTGGCTGCTGGTTAAGGTATTAAGCGCAAATTCTTCTGGGTTGTAATCGTTTTGCCCTAGCGCATAACTGTAGCCAAAACCGAGCTTTGAGGCGGCGCGGGCTATAAATTTAGCCACCGGTTTAGGAATACCTTTAGTGTAAATATCAAACATGGGCGCTGATAAAAACGCACCGCTGAAAGTATGCGGGTAATTTGCAAAATAATCGTACGCTATAGCGCCGCCCATGGAGTGGGCTAATAATATTTTTTTGCCTTGCCAATGCTTATTTACAATATGCTGGTTAAATAAATCTAAGTCGGCACTGTAGTCACTAAAGCGTTTTACATACCCCTTGTGCTTATTTTTTAACGGTCGATACGAGCGACCTTGCCCTTGGTGGTCGGCTATAAATACCGCATAGTTATTAGTGTAAAGCTCCCACAGCAGCTCTTTGTATTTTTCAAGCCCTTCTATGCGCCCAGAGCTAATTACTATGGCAGTGTTAGCTGTTTCTGGCACTGCGTAAGCAAAAAACAGTTTACCTTCAGATGCATTAAAATAGTTTTTATTAAGTACATTTTCGTAAAAGTGATTAATGCGTGCTTGGTTACTTTCAAGCGCTGATTCGGTACTGTAAAACATGCTTACTCTTTAATTAGTGGCAGGGTGATATTGGCACAAAGCCCGCCTTTTTCTTTATTAGATAGCGCTAAACTACCGCCGTGGGCAATAATAGCATTTTTAGCGATAGCTAAGCCAAGCCCTGTGCCGCCACTTACTCTGTCGCGAGCGTCAGATTGCCTAAAAAAGGGCTCACAAAGCTTGCTAAGTTGCTCATTTGGAACGCCAGGGCCATCGTCGCAAATCTCTATATAGATTTGGCTGTTGTAGTGTACGTTAAAGCTAATGTTGCTGTGCGCGTATTTTATTGCGTTACGTAATAGGTTTTCGAGTGCGCTGGCAATTAATGATTCATCGCAGCTTAGCATTACATCGGCATTGCCACTAAAAGTAAGTGTTTTAGTATTTTGCTTGGCTTCAAACTGCGCATCGTTTAATACGTGCTCTACTATATCTTTTAACGATTGCTTTTGCAGTGACAGAGTTTGGCTTTGCGCTTCTAAACGCGACACTTGCAGCACGTCAGCAATCATTTTATCAAGCTGGTTTGCTTCTTTTTCTATACGTAATAAATACGATTGGCTTGCCTCGTTGGCTTGCATTTGTGCAAGGCCTGTTGCCATTTTTAAACGCGTAAGCGGGGAGCGTAACTCATGAGATATATCAGCCAGTAAGCGCTTTTGAGCACTAATAAGTTGCTCAAGCTGATTAGCCATGCTGTTAAAGTCGCGCCCAAGTACTCCTAACTCGTCTTTTCTGCTTGCAGGTATGGCAACTCGCGCTGATAAATCGCCAGATGAAAGCTTTATAGCTGCTTTTTTAAGGCTGTTAATTGGGGCGATTAAATTGCGGCTAAAAATAAAACTCAGGATTAAAGAAGCAAAAATAGCCACGAGTACTTTCATCCAATTTGGCATTAACTTAAAGCGCATGAGCAAAGGAGGTTGGTGGTTAATGTCTATTTCGTAGAGGTAAAACTGCCCCTCTGGCACGTTAATATTAACAGGGCCGAAAGCTTGGTATTTTTCGGTAAAAATGACCTGTGGCGCCAAGTTTTGACTAAAGCTAAGTAAGTTTAAATCTATTTCAGCGGGGATGTCTTTATTGCTTAATGCGTCTTCGGGTTGTGCCGCGCCTAAAAATAAAATTTTTCGTTTTGAAAGCCTAGGGTGCGACAAAACATCAGCAAGGGTGCGCTTGTGTTTAGTGGCACTTCGCTCAATACTTTTGGCAGTATAAATTAGGTTTTTTTTCATTGGCCCACGCAAAGGCTCGGTGCTTACTGCATTAATTGCCGTAATATTGCTTAAGAATATAAGCGCAGCCACCGTGCCTGTTATTGTTAGCCAAAACCAAATAAATATTTTAAAAAATAAATAATGCCGAGGGTGCTTTAGCCATGCAAAGTAATGTTTATTACTCACCTTGGATGAAGACATAACCTGTTCCTCGCATTGTTTTTATTCGCTCGCCTTGAATATGCTCAGCTATTTTTTTACGAATATTGCTAACGTGCATATCAATTGAGCGGTCGAACGAAGCTAAGCGCCTGCCTAGCACTTCTTCACTTATTTGCTCTTTACTGACAACTTCGCCGGCATTTTTAATTAATAACACCAGTACTTCGTATTCTGTGCCAGTAAGCGTGAGGGTGTGCTCGTTAATAGCGGCTTCTCGGGCTGCCAAATTAACCGTAATGCCATTTATATTCATTTTGCTAGGCGTTGCAACGTTTAGGCTATTTATGTGCTCTATACGACGGGTAATGGCTTTTACTCGGGCAAGTAACTCGCGGTGATTAAAGGGTTTGGGTATGTAATCGTCTGCGCCAAGCTCTAAGCCAAAAATGCGATCAAAGTCTTCGCCTTTTGCAGTGAGCATAATAACCGGTGTTAGCTTTGTTTGCCTAAGTTGTTTAAGTACTTCAAAGCCATCAAGGGTGGGGAGCATGACATCAAGCAATATCAGCGCGTAGTCATTTGATAGAGCAAGCTTTAAGCCTTGCTCGCCATCGTGAACGCTTTGTACGTCAAAGCCTTGCGCGGCTAAATATTCAGTAAGTAGTTCGCACAAACCTGTGTCGTCATCAATCATTAATAGCTTCATTTCAAACCCTTAGGCAATTTCTATATAGTTATTTTACTTCTTAAATTGTGCAAAAGTGAATCTTTACACAACCTTTACACTGCTTTGCGTTACTTTGCGTTGCAAGAGGTATAGTTAACTCACTGGCTAAGCAGCCACAACCAAATTCAATCCATCCAATATTAAGGTGATGATTATGACTAAAGTAAATACACTTTCAAAATTAGTACTTATTTGTGGTCTAGCAACGGCTACACTTGGCGCCGGTAGCGTATTAGCAAAAGGCAGCATGCACGATAAGCAAGGCCATTCTCAAGCGCGTTTTTTATTATCTGAGCGCGGTGCCGACAAGCTTGATTTAACGCAAGAACAGCAAACTAAGCTTGAAGCTATTTTTGAAGCGCAAAAAACACAGATGAAAGCACTGCGCGGCAATGATAAAGAAGCCCGTAAAGCACAGCGCAAGGCTCAAAAAGAGAAAATGGATGCTTTACTTAGCGCACCAACATTTGACGAAAACGCTGCAAAAGAGCTATTAGCTGCACGCCACGAAAAAGGCACTGAGTTTGGCTTAATTAAGCTAAAAACACAGCATCAAGTAATGCAGGTACTTAACGCAGAGCAGCAAGAAAAGTTTGCAAAAATGCAAAAGCGTATGGGTAAAAAACACCGTAAGCAAAGAGACTAATTTATAGTGTCCCGTCCTGAAATAGGTTGA
>NZ_DJHW01000084.1:0-21881 GCF_002433295.1 Pseudoalteromonas sp. UBA6610
ACCTTCCACCTTATAGAAAACACGACCTTCTTCGGCCCATTTGCGAGTTTGCTCTGATACTTGGTAAATCGCACCTAGGTGAGCATATTTGTCTGCTGCTGCAACAAAATTAGCTAAACCTGTTTGATCTAAGTAACGGAACGCGCCGCCTCTAAATGGAGGGAAACCAACGCCGTATACAAGGGCCATATCAGCTTCTTGAGGAGAAGCAACAATGCCTTCTTGTAAACAAAGAAGCACTTCGTTGATCATTGGGATCATACAACGGTCGATAATTTCTTGTTTATCAAATTCTTTCGGTGCATCAGTAATTGGCGCTAGTAGCTCAACTGCTGTTGCATCGGTTGATTTTTTAAGACGACCACGACGGTCTGTTTCGTACTTGTAAAAACCTGATTTGTTCTTTTGACCAAAACGTTTTTCGTTAGCAAAAACAGTTACCGGATCTTTTTCTGCGCGTGCCATACGCTCAGGGAATCCGTCTGCCATTACGCCAGTACAATGGTAAGCCGTATCAATACCTACAACATCAAGCAGGTAAGCCGGGCCCATTGGCCAGCCAAATACGTTTTCCATTACTTTATCTACTTTTGCAAAGTTAGCGCCTTCAACAACTAACTTGCTAAAGCCCGCAAAGTAAGGGAATAAAACACGGTTTACAAAAAAGCCTGGGCAATCGTTTACAACAATGGGAGACTTGCCAAGTTTAAGAGCGTAATCAACTACCGCGTTAATTGTTTTATCAGAGGTTTTTGCACCACGGATAATTTCTACTAATGGCATTTTTGGTACTGGGTTGAAAAAGTGCATACCACAGAAGTTTTCTGGCTTATCGAGTGCTTCTGCAAGTAAGTCTATACAAATAGTCGATGTGTTTGATGTAAGTACCGTGCCTTCTGGCATGTTCTTTTCAAGGTCAGCTAATACCGCTTGCTTAACTTTAGGGTTTTCTACAACCGCTTCAACAATAATGTTGGCGTTTTGTAGGTCTGCATCGTTAAGCGTTGGCTTAATTTTACTAAGCGTTGCCAGCATTTTTTCCATTGGCATATGGCCGCGTTTAACTTTTGCACCAAGTAGTTTAGATGCTTCACCCATACCTAAATCAAGCGCATCCTGTTGGATGTCTTTCATTACAATTGGGGTACCTTTATAAGCAGACTGGTATGCAATACCGCCGCCCATAATACCAGCGCCTAATACAGCCGCTTGTTTAATTTCTACATCGCTGTGCTTAGCAAGTTTACGTGCTTTACCTTTAATAAACTGGTCATTTAAGAAAATACCGGTTTGCGCTGCAGCTTCATTAGTGCGCGCAAGTTTTGCAAAGTTAGCATTTTCGATTGCCATTGCTTCATCGCGAGTACAGTTGGCCGCTGCTTTAATAGTGCGAACTGCCATAACCGGAGCAGGATAGTGGCCTTTGGTTTTACCCATTACCATACCTTCTGCCATCGCAAAGCTCATGCCTTGCTCAACACGGTTTAATTTAAGTGGCTGAAGTTTTACGTTGCGTTTTGCTTGCCAATCTAGTTTGCCGGCAATTGCTAATTCAAGTGTTGCTAGGCTTGACTCTAAAAGTTTGTCAGCACTAACTACCGCATCAAACGCACCTACTTTTAGGGCATCAGTGGCACGGTTTTCTTTACCTGAGGTAATCCAAAGCATGGCGTTATCTGCGCCAATAATACGTGGTAAGCGCACTGTGCCACCAAAACCAGGCATTATACCTAGTTTAACTTCTGGTAAGCCCATTTTAGCGGTTTCGCTTGCAACGCGATAATCGGTAGCAAGTGCCCACTCACAGCCGCCGCCAAGTGCCAAGCCATTTATAGCGCTAAGAGTTGGGAATGGTAAGTCTTCGATTGCGTCAAAAACGTCGGTTGCGTTTTTGATCCACGTTACTAATTCTTCTTCTGGTTTAGTAAATGTTGGTAAAAATTCGAAGATATCTGCACCAATAATAAAGTGATCTTTATCACTGGTAAAAATCATGCCTTTGATATCAGAATTAGACGCTAATTCTTTTAATGCTGCTGCACAATCTGAAAGAGTTTGCTGAGATAGTGTGTTTACAGAACCTGCAACACAAAACTTAAACTCGGCGATGTTTTCCTTTAGGAAGCTAACTTCAAAGGAATCGCTTTTATATAACATTATTATTCTCCCTAGTTGACGAACTAAGACTGGTACGATGAGTTTGCATTTCGACCAGTGTGCTTGCTTTAAAATTAAAATGCAACGAAAAATTTAACTCGGTTACAAACGGTTGGTTAAAATATAGCTGGTTTGGTGCTAAGGTGTACTGGAATATGCTAAAGGTACTCATTAATTATTATGAGTGCGTAAATTAAATGTTGTTCATACTTTATTAAAGGCACTCTCATTATTGTTTTAGTGTCTCAAACTGGAAATTATTAACCCTGACAGGTCGTTAAACCTAAAGGATATTATGAAAAAAATTTTATTAAGCGCTGTGGCAGCTGCCTTTATTCTTCCTTTTAGTTCTGCCCAAGCGAGTATCGATAATGACGCGTTTTTAGATGCTGAAAAAAAAGTGCGCTATGGAAGCTACCAAGACTTTAAAGAAGCAATAAACGGGTTAGACCACCCGCTAAAGCCGTATGTCGAAAAAACATATTGGCAACGCCATCCCAATTTTAAATACCAAAGCGAAATAGAAGATTACCTAACCATTTATGAACATACCCCGCTTGAGTGGCCGGTACGCAAAGCGTGGTTAGAGTATCTTGAAAAAAACAATAAAAAAGCAGCGTATATAAAAAACTACCGAGAAACGTCTAACGCAGCGCTAACATGCACGTTTTTAGATTTTCAGCTTGATTTAGGGGCGCCAGAAAAAGCCATTTTTAATCAGGTTACCGATTTATGGACGGTGGGTAAGTCGCAACCGAATGAATGCGACCCGCTATTTTTGCTTTGGCGCAAAAAAGGCTATTTAAATAATGAACTTATATGGAAGCGCATAACGCTTGCAGCGCAGGGCGGTACGCAAAGTTTACTCCCTTATTTAAAAACGTTGTTACCTAAAAACGAGCGTTACTTAGCCGATTTATACTTAAAAGTACGCCGCGACCCTAGTGCGGCAGCAGGCTTGTATCGTTATAAAACTAAGTCAGCAAAAGAAGCGCAAATAGCCATTTATGGTGTTAAGCGTTTAATTTGGCGCGATAAAGCGTTGGCTTTAAGAGCCTGGCAAAAGCTAGAAAAAATGTTTACTTACAGCGATGAAGAAAAAGCAGATCTATATTACACGTTTGCTTTATCGCTTGCTTCAAGTGGGCATAAGCAGGCCAGCTTTTGGCTTAATAAAGTGCCTAAAGCGCGACAAGACAGAAAGCTAATTCAGTGGCAACTTGGTAATATGCTTAAAACCCAAGACTGGGAAGGCATAGCGGCTTTTTTTACAGGTAAAGACGATTTAAGTTTAGGCCAGCAATATTGGCTTGCTTATAGCTATGCTAAGCGAGGCGAGCAACAAAAAGCAGACGAAATTTGGACTAAAGTGGCCGCTAACCGCGATTACTATGGTTTTTTAGCGGCGGCACGATTAGGGCTGCCGGTTGATTTAAATAATCAGCCTTTGCAGGTTGATCAAAAACTAGTAGAGAAGGTGAAGAATGCGCCGGGCTTTAAACGTGCAAAAGCACTTTACGAACTCGAGCGTTTTACCTCTGCACGCCGAGAATGGAATTACTTAACGAACACCTCTACTGATGAAGAAAAACTAGCTGCCTCAAAGGTTGCAGCGCAAAATAATTGGCACGATAACGTTATTTTCACGTTAGCTAAAATTAAAGCATGGGATTATGTTGAACTGCGTTTTCCGTTTGCATTTCAAGATATATTTGAGCGCTACAGTAAACGCAGCAAAATAGACCCCGCGTGGAGTATTGCAATTGCACGGCGCGAAAGCTCGTTTGCACCAGATGCGCGTTCGCATGCAAATGCGCGTGGTTTAATGCAATTGCTCCCTAGTACGGCAGAATACGTTAACAAAGCAAGGGTATCGAGTACGCGTTTGTACCAACCTAAAACCAATATACGCTTAGGTACTAGTTACTTGCAGTACTTAAAAAAGAAAAACAAAGGGAATGAAATACTTGCTACGGCTTCTTACAACGCAGGGTATCATCGTATTAAACGCTGGTTACCTGACGAAGCCATACCTGCAGAGCTATGGGTTGAGCTGATCCCGTATAGAGAAACGCGAGATTACGTAAAAAATGTGTTTGCTTATCGCCAGGTTTATCACACCCGGATGGGCCGAGAAGGAAATGTGCTCGCGCCGTTACTCAACATGAAAATGGGCGGGTAAATTATGTAATACCAATTACCTAAAATATTTAGCCATTCTAGCGTGCTAAATAAAGGGCTAATAACGTAACACGATGGGTATAAGTATTAGGGGGATATTTACATGTTAAATATCCCCCTTTTTTGAGCGCTTTACGTTTAAGTGGTAGACTCAAAGCAAGTTAAATTTAACAGATGGATTAACAATGGATAAATTAGCCGTTTTATATGCAGAGCATATTGCCACATTACAACAACGTACGCGTACAATTTGTGACCGTGAAGGGCTCGAGGGTTTAGTTATTCACTCAGGCCAAGCTAAGCGCCAGTTTTTAGACGACATGTATTACCCATTTAAAGTTAATCCACACTTTAAAGCATGGCTTCCTGTTATTGATAATCCACATTGTTGGATTGTGGTAAATGGTAGCGATAAACCTAAGCTTATTTTTTACCGCCCAGTTGATTTTTGGCACAAAGTACCAGATGAGCCGCGTGATTTTTGGGCTGAGTACTTTGATATAGAATTATTGCTACAGCCTGATCAAGTTGAAAAACTATTACCTTACGATAAAGCTAAATACGCTTACATGGGCGAATACCTAGAGGTAGCGCAAGCGCTTGGCTTTAGTATTATGAATCCTGAGCCGGTACTTAACTATTTTCATTATAACCGCGCTTATAAAACGCAGTACGAGCTTGAATGTTTACGCCAAGCCAACCGCATTGCGGTAGATGGACATAAAGCAGCACGCGATACGTTTTATAATGGTGGTAGCGAATTTGATATTCAGCAAGCGTACCTTATGGCTACACGCCAAAGCGAAAACGAAATGCCGTATGGCAACATAGTAGCGCTTAACGAAAACTGCGCTATTTTGCATTACACACATTTTGAGCCAAAAGCACCGCTTACTCATAATTCGTTTTTAATCGATGCTGGCGCAAACTTTAATGGGTATGCCGCAGATATAACCCGTACGTACGATTTTAAAAAACAGGGCGAATTTGCTGAGCTAGTACAAACTATGACGGCAATACAAATTGAGCTAGGCAACGCATTAAAGCCTGGCATGTTATATGGCGATTTACACGTTGATTGCCATAACCGTATTGCGCAAATTCTTAGCGACTTCAATATTGTAAACTTACCTGCAACAGAAATTGTGGAACGTAAAATTACCTCAACATTTTTCCCTCATGGCTTGGGCCATCACCTTGGCCTACAAGTGCACGATATGGGCGGCTTTATGCGTGATGATAAAGGCACCCACCAGCCATCGCCAGAAGGGCACCCATTCTTGCGTTGTACTCGTAAAATAGAGAAAAACCAAGTATTTACTATTGAGCCAGGGCTTTACTTTATAGACTCATTATTAGGTGATTTAGCGCAAACCGACAGTAAGCAGTTTATTAACTGGGAAAAAATTGAGTCGTTAAAACCATACGGCGGTATTCGTATTGAAGACAATATTATTGTTCACGAAGACAGCCTAGAAAATATGACTCGTGATTTAGCGCTCGACTAAGCTAATAAAGACGAGCTCGCCAATACGCGCTAAAATACGCGAATGCAAAGGGGCCTTTTGGCCCCATTTTTAATTGAGCTTTAATTATGTCTGAATATAAATACCCCGCCGATGATGTGTTTCATCAAGAAGAAATTAAAAAAAGCACCTTTATAGTTCATATCGCGCATACGCCAGACCTACAGGCTGCTAAAGCATTTATTAAAAGCATTGAAGAAAAGTACCCAGATGCTCGTCATAATTGTTGGGCGCACGTAGCGGGTAACCCAGGCGGAAGCCATGTTTATGGTTTTTCTGATGATGGCGAGCCAAATGGTACCGCAGGAAAGCCGATGCTTAATGTGCTGGTGGGTTCTGGACTTGGCGAAATTACTGCGGTTGTCACCCGTTATTTTGGCGGTATAAAGCTGGGCACCGGTGGGTTAGTGCGTGCCTATGGTGGGTCGCTTAATAATGCACTTTCGCAGCTAAAAACGGTGACTAAAGTACCGAGTATCGAGATTGTAGGCCAGAGTGAATACAGCATGCAGGGCGCAATAGAGCAATTGTTAAAAACCAATTATCAAGTACTTAATATAGAAAAACAATTTACTGCTAATATTGAATGGGTTATTACTATTGATAGCCGCCAAGCAAAACAGGCCATTAAAGATATTTTTGATTTAAGCCATGGCGCAGTTGAGTTAACTATCAAAGAGTAAGACAATAACTTACACACTTATATTTACTAATAATAAAAGCGATAAGCTACATGCAATTTCGTACCATCATAAAAATCCTTGGCCAACTTGTTGCGCTGTTTAGTATTACCATGGTGCCGCCTGCGGTGGTGTCTTTATTTTATAAAGATGGTGGTGGTGTTCCTTTTGTATTAGCGTTTATATTTAGTGTGGTTATTGGTTTAACAGCTTATTACCCAAACAGGCATGAAAACGGCGACTTAAAAGCACGCGAAGGCTTTTTAATTGTTGTACTGTTTTGGCTGGTACTAGGGGCGTTTGCATCGTTACCGCTGATTTTTTTACAAGAACCTAATTTGTCTATGGCCGATGCGGTATTTGAGGCCTTTTCTGGCCTTACAACCACTGGGGCCACGGTACTTACCGGAATTGAATACCTGCCTAAGTCTGTTTTGTTTTATCGCCAGCAATTACAGTGGTTTGGTGGTATGGGTATCATTGTACTTGCTGTTGCTATACTGCCCATGCTTGGGGTCGGTGGCATGCAGTTATACCGAGCTGAGATCCCAGGCCCAGTAAAAGATTCAAAAATGACCCCCCGTATTGCCGATACCGCAAAGCATCTTTGGTACATTTATGTGTCGTTAACGGTAACCTGTATGTTGGCGTATTGGGCGGCAGGTATGGAGTGGTTTGATGCTATATGCCATGCGTTTTCTACAGTGGCGATTGGCGGTTTTTCTACTTACGATGCCTCAATAGGGCACTTTGATAGCCCTGTCATTAACTTTATATGTGTTTTCTTTTTAATTATTGCTGCGGTTAACTTTTCACTGCATTACGCGGCAGTAGCGAGTCGTAATATTCAGGTATACATTCGCGACCCTGAATTTAAAGTTTTTTTACTGATACAGTTAGCGCTGGTGGTGATTTGTTTTACGGTGCTCTCATCTAACGAAATATTTGCCGATGGCGATGAAACCCTCGATCAGGCTTTATTTCAGGCGGTGTCTATGAGTACCACAGCCGGTTTTGCCACCGATAATTTTTCTACTTGGCCGCTGTTTTTGCCTATATTGCTTATTTTTTCGAGCTTTATAGGTGGCTGTGCAGGTTCAACCGGTGGCGGTATGAAAGTTGTACGCGTGTTTTTACTTTACCTACAAGGCATACGTGAGCTTAACCGCTTAGTGCACCCACGTGCTATATACTCTATTAAGCTTGGTCGTAAAGCCTTGCCCGATAAAGTAGTTGAAGCGGTTTGGGGGTTTTTCTCAGCGTACGCATTGGTGTTTATTATTATAATGCTGGCACTAATGGGAACCGGCATGGACAACATTACTGCGTTCTCTGCTACGGCGGCGTGTTTAAATAATTTAGGCCCAGGCTTAGGTGATGTTGCCTCGCATTATGGGGCGGTGAGCGATGGTGCCAAATGGCTATTAACCATTGCCATGGTATTTGGTCGCTTAGAAATATTCACCTTACTCGTGCTATTTACGCCGACCTTTTGGCGTGGGTAATAATATATAAATGATGCTTAGGAACAGGCATGCCACATTCTAATTTAGATAAATTACACCAGTTAACAACAGGGCGATTGGTCGACTTGGAAATTGTTACGCCTACCAGTAGTAAACGCGTAAAAACAGAGTTTATTGGCTTGCTAGAAAATAAATTTATTATTTTAAATTACCCAAGTTCAAAGCGTTTACCTGCTGCAAGTGATTACCTACGTGACGGTGTAATGGTGGTGGTAAGAGCGGTTATAGAAGGCAGTGGCGGACAAGTAATAGCATTTAGGCAGCAGCTTATGTCGGTTGCCTCACACCCTGCTAGGCTCATTTTTATTAATTACCCTACGCAAGTGCAGTTATTTGCACTGCGCGCGCAAACACGCATACCTACCTTATTACCTGCCAAATTAACTCTCAGTGACGATAGAGTACTTGAAGGGGTGATTAAAGACATCTCGCTTACCGGGGTGATGTTTGATGTACGCGGCGATCAAAACGATGAAAATATTAAAGATATGCAATGCACGGTGACGGTTGATACCAACAATAAAGCATTTACTGGCGAAATATGCAGTGTAAAAGAACACGCTGCGGGGGTTAATTGTGGCATTAAACTTCTAGCCAGTGAAGATGAAATGAAGGCATTTATGAAAGAGCATTTTATCGATCCCGCGATGCTTGAGCTGCCATTAGAATAAGCACTTTCGCTTAATAGCAACAAATGGCCATTTTTTATTTGAGTGGCAGTCATATTTTTAAAACTTCAAAAAATAATTTTTATTTTCTATAAAAATCAGCTGTATAGATTAGATTTACGAGTGAGTTATTTTAATACGTTAGCTCCCCCTCACGGCTAAAATTTAGTCTCTTTTTTCGATAAAACTTCATCCTTACAATTTACGCCGAAAATTGTAGCTTTTTTCTTTTATGTAACTAACTGTTTTTATTGCATTTAAAAACTTAGCTTTACCCTTTGTTGCTAGTTTGCAACATAAAACCCCCAAAAATTTATCAAAAATAGCCAAACACTCTTTTAACTGATTGAAATTAATGAACTTTTAAAACTTGGCATTCAAGTTGTAATAGTCTGGCTGTACTGAACAATAACGTGATTTAAAGTAAAACACTTAATCGCACACATATACTTGAAGGAATTATATTATGAAAAGCATTAATAAAACTTTAGCACTTATCGCCCTTGCTTCATCATCAGCGGCATTTGCAGCAACCGATTTTGATACGTTAGATGTAGATGGCAGCGGCACGATTAGCAAATCAGAGGCATCAATTGATGCAAAACTGATGAGCATGTTCTCAGAATTAGATACTGACCAAGATGGTGAGCTATCAAAAGAAGAATTTTCAGAAGCTTAAAGTGTGGTAACAATCCTGAGTTGCCAATGACAACCTAAGTAGGCAAGGGAGCTTACGAAAAAGGATTACAAGGATTGCGTACACCTCGTAGTGAACTTAACTAATTTGTTTATATTGAAGGATTAAATTATGAAGCATTTAAATAAAGCACTCGCATTTATGGCTATTGCCTCTTCTTCTGCTGCCTTTGCAGGGACTGATTTTGACACCCTAGATGTAGATGGCAATGGCGCCATTAGCCAAGCTGAAGCATCGGTTGATGCGGATTTAATGGCTGAGTTTGTTGAGCTTGATACCGATGGAAATGGTGAGCTTTCAAAGCAAGAGTTCTCTAAATACTAGGGTGTGATGGTCTTTGCCAATTGAGCGCAGGACAGCGCATGTTCACTTAGCAAAGAGTCATTTGCTCTAATCCAATGTGCATTAAAACTTAATAATGCACATTGGCAAAAGCACTTTTTAGTTAATTTTTAAACCCATGGATCTTAGAAAAGGATTTCCTCTTAATTAGGACACAACTATGAAAACATTAAATACAGCACTTGCCGTTATCGTATTAGCTTCTTCATCAGCGGCGTATGCTGCAGTCGACTTTGCCTCGTTTGATGCCGATGGTGATGGTGCAATTTCAAAGCAAGAAGCGCAGGTAAATTCACAGCTAGTGAAAATTTTTGACCAGCTAGATACTGATGGTAATGGTGAAATTTCTGAGCAAGAGTTTTCAAAAGTACAGTAATTAGTAAGCTGCTAAGCAGGGTTGCCTAGCATTAAAAAACATACTCCACTAAAGCCGCCTTAGTCAGCGGCTTTTTTGTGTTTAACTATAAGAATATAGCGCTAACTTGGAATAGCTTTTCTACTACGTTGATATGCTTTTTATCGATTAAAAACATAATAACGTGATCACCAGACATAATAACGGTGTCGTCGTGGGCAATCAGTACGTCGTCATTACGTACAATAGCGCCAATCGTTGTACCTGCAGGTAGCTTGATATCGGCAATTGCACGGCCAACTACTTTTGATGTGTTTTCATCGCCGTGGGCAACGGCTTCAATGGCCTCTGCCGCGCCTTTACGTAACGAGTACACATTAACAATATCGCCACGGCGTACGTGTGTAAGTAGCGCCGAAATAGTTGCTTGTTGTGGTGATATAGCAATGTCTATTTCACCCCCTTGCACTAAATCTACATACGCACCACGCTGTATAAGCACCATGGTTTTTTGTGCGCCCATGCGTTTTGCAAGCATGGCCGACATTATATTTGCTTCATCGTCGTTGGTTACGGCAATAAACACATCAACTTGCTCTATGTGCTCTTCAGATAGTAGTTCTTGGTCTGAGGCGTCTCCACAAAACACGACGGTGTTATCTAGCATTTCAGAGAGTTGCTCAGCACGCTCTTTACTGCGCTCTAGTAATTTAACGCTGTGGTTTTTTTCCAGTGAGCGAGCAAGGCCTGCACCAATGTTACCACCACCGGCTATCATAATTTTTTTGTAAGAACGCTCAAGCTTTTGTAGCTCGTTCATAACCGCACGAATATGCTTAGTGGCAGCAATGAAAAATACTTCATCGTCCGCTTCTATTACCGTAGTGCCCAGCGGCTTTATAGCTTTACCTTGGCGATAAATTGCTGCTACACGGGTTTCTACATTCGGAATATGCTCTTTTAAAGCAGAAAGCGCATAACCCACTAATAAGCCACCGTAGTAAGCTTTTACAGCCACAAGAGAGAGCATGCCATCGGCAAATTGCAGCACTTGCAACGCGCCTGGGTAATCTATTAAACGGCGAATATATTTGGTAACAAGTGCTTCGGGGGCAATATAGTGATCAACCGGGAGGTCATCGTTATGAAATAGCTTTTCGCGGTATTTTAAATATTGCTCTGATCGGATACGGGCTATTTTAGTGGGCGTATTAAAAATACTATACGCGACTTGGCAGGCCACCATATTGACTTCATCTGAGCTGGTTACCGCAATAATCATGTCGGCGTCTTCAGCACCTGCACGTCTGAGCACATCTGGGTGTGCACTGTGCCCCGTGACCCCTTGTAAGTCGTACTTATCTTGTAGCTCTCGTAAGCGGTTGCCGTCTATATCAACAACGGTTATTTCGTTTTGTTCGCCAACTAAGTTTTCAGCAAGCGTACCACCGACTTGTCCGGCACCGAGTATGATTATTTTCATTATTTACCCGAATTACTGTTTAATTAAAAAAATAGCCATTTACTGTTTAATAAATGGCTATTGAGTGTACGGCTATTAGGCTTTTTTAACTAGCTTAGCGTAATAAAATCCGTCGCTTTCACCTGGTAGTAATTGTAAACCAGGGTTGGTAACTGTGTCGTTGTCGTGCAGTGGTATATGCTCAACGTCACTATTATTAGCTAAAAATTTAGCGACTTGCTGTTGGTTCTCTTGCGGCAGTACCGAACAGGTTGCGTATATCATTGTGCCGCCTGGTTTAAGTAGCGGCCAAATGCTATTGAGTATATCGCTTTGTAGTGTGGCTAAGTCTTCAATGTCTGATGCGCGGCGAAGCCATTTTATATCTGGGTGGCGGCGTATAACACCGGTTGCCGAACAAGGGACATCTAATAAAATGCGGTCAAACTGTTGCTCATCCCACCAGGTGTGAGGCTGCGAAGCGTCTGCACATTGTAGGTCTGAGCCTAAACCGATACGGGTTAAATTTTGTTTAACACGTTCTAGGCGAGTGGCGTCACTATCAAGTGCTAATACTTCTGCATCGGCAAGCTCTAATATATGACATGTTTTACCGCCAGGTGCTGCACAGGCATCTAAAATGTATTCATCAGCTTGAGGTGCTAAAAAGCGTGCGGCTAATTGCGCTGCGGCGTCTTGTACAGAGCAGGCGCCCACATCAAATTCTGGCAACGAAAATACATCACGCGGCTTCGCTAGTTTAATACCATCAACAAACTCAGGGTTTAACGTGTGCTCTATATCGTTAGCCGTTAACATCTCGCTGTATTGTTGCGTGCTGTATTGGGCTTGATTGACACGTAACCACATAGGGGCTTGTTGTTGGTTTTCTTCAAGAAGCGCTTCCCAGTTGTCTGGGTAGGCAGCTTGCACTTGTTTAATAAACCAATTTGGATGGTTATATAAACACACTGGTATTTGCCTGGCTTTTTCTTCAAGCTCGCTTTGTTGGCGCTGAAAACTACGCAAAATAGCGTTGATTAAGCCTTTTAAGCCTAATGCACGCATTTGGCCAAGGGCATTAACGGTTTCAGAAATGGCGGCATGCGGTGGCACGCGCATATGCTGCAGCTGATAGATACCGACATACAACAAAAACTGAAAAATACGACGCTTACCTTTAAGTGGCTGCTCTACTAAATGTTGGCAGTAGTTTTCAAGGCTAGGTAGGTAGCGCAACACGCCGTAACAAATTTGCTGTAATAGCGCTTTGTCTTTAGGGGGCAGCCCTTGGCTGGCAAATGGTAGCTCTTGATTTAGCGAAGCGCCTTTATCAACCACGTTATATAAAGTTTCAGCGGCAAGCGCACGTACGTTTTGAACATTACTCATTATTTTCGCCTAATACGGTGCCAGGAGTTACCCAGTCACTGCGACCGTTTAAAAAGTCGCTAATTGCCATTGGTTTTTTACCTTGGGGTTGCAGCTGTGTAATACTTAATGCCTGCTTGCCACACGCCACTACAATGCCGTTTTTATCGCTTGATAAAACAACGCCCGCACGGCCTGTTCGCTCAACGACTGAGGCTTGGTAAATTTTTACGCTGTGCTCACCCATTTGAGTAAAACACACTGGCCATGGATTAAACGCACGAATATTACGCTCAATTTGTACAGCATCCATCGTCCAATCAATATTTGCTTCCTCTTTTGAAAGCTTTTTAGCGTAATTTGCCAGCTCGTCGTTTTGCGGCTCTGCTATAAGCTCGCCATTGGCTAACTTATTAATGGTTTGAACAAGTGCTCCGGGACCAAGTTCAGCCAGTTTGGTGTATAAACTGGCACTGGTTTCATCCGCAGCAATAGGGCAGCGGCTAATGTGCAGCATGTCGCCGGTATCAAGCCCTTCATCCATTTGCATTATGGTTACGCCGGTATCTTCATCGCCAGCCCAAATTGCGCGCTGTATAGGCGCAGCACCGCGCCAGCGCGGTAAAATAGAGCCATGCACATTTAAGCAACCTAAGCGTGGTGCCTCTAAAATGGCTTTTGGTAAAATTAAGCCATAAGCCACCACAATCATGATATCGGCATTTAAGCTTTTAAGCTCAGTGAGTGCGTCTTCATTTTTTAATGATTGTGGCTGAAAAACAGGTAGTTCATGTTCAAGCGCAAGCGCTTTTACTTCACTGGCTTTTAATTTTTTACCACGCCCAGCAGGGCGATCTGGTTGGCTGTAAACACCAACAATTTGGTGTTCGCTTTGAATTAACGCTTGTAGGTGACGAGCGGCAAAGTCCGGCGTACCGGCAAATATAATGCGTAGTGGTTTTGTCACTGAGTTTTCCTAAGGTGCTTATTACTTCGCGGCAAATTTAGCTTCTTTTTCAAGCTTTTTGCGAATACGTTGACGCTTTAATGGCGATAGGTAATCAATAAATAGTTTACCTTGTAAGTGATCTAGTTCGTGTTGAATACAAATAGCTAATAGCTCATCTGCATCTAGTACAAATTCTTCACCATTTTCGTTAAGAGCAGCAACGGTTACGGTTTCAGCACGGTCTACTTTTGCGTAAGAGTTAGGCACTGATAAACAGCCTTCTTCGCTAATTGTTGCACCATCTTTTTTAATAATTTGTGGGTTAATTAAAACCAGTGGCTCGTCGCGTTCTTCTGATACGTCGATCACCACAATACGTTGATGAATATCAACCTGTGTAGCAGCTAGCCCAATGCCGTTTTCATCGTACATTGTCTCTAGCATGTCTTTTACAATTTGGCGAACGTTGTCATCAACCTGTGCAACTTCTTTTGCTACCGTACGTAAACGCTCATCTGGAAATCTTAAAACTTCTAACCTAGCCATAGTTACCTTTTTACACTTGTGCTTAATTTAGGGTATTGTATGCTCTTATTTTAGCCATTCGCGTTCCCCTTTAACAGGTTTTGGTCAATAATAATGAAAAAACAATACAAGGAAGCCCAATGAAATCTCAATTGGCTGCAATTATGTTTGCACTAAGTACTGCTTTTCCTGCAGTCGCTGATGTTTTACAAATAAAAAAAGATGCTCCAAAACAATATGTTGTAAAAAAAGGCGATACCCTTTGGGATATTTCCGGCATTTATTTAGAAGAACCATGGCTGTGGCCAGAGTTGTGGCAAATGAACCCGCAAATAGATAACCCGCATCTAATTTACCCAGGCGATGCACTCGCGTTAGTGTACGACGCCGACGGTAACCCGCGTTTGGTGATTAATAAAGCGTACAGAAAATTATCGCCGCAAGGGCGTATTACACCAAAAGGTAATAACGCCATCACCACTTTGCCACTTGAAATAATTAAACCTTATTTAAGTTATGAGCAAGCGATTAACAGCGATGACATAGATGATAAGCCGTATATTTTAGGGGCAAACGAAAATACTAAAACGCAAACTCTCGGGCATATTTTATACGTTAAGGGCGATTTAAAAGTACATAAAGCATATGCTATTTATCACAAAGGCGAACCTTACATAGATACACAAACCGGTGAAGAGCTAGCCACTCGCGCTACTTATGTCGGTATGGCTCGTGCATTTAGAACGGGCGATGAAAGCAATGGCGTACCATCGTCTTTACGGGTTGAGTCAGTTAAACAAGAAATACAACAAGGCGATTTTTTACTCCCTGCTATGCAAGGGCAAATGTTACCAGCGTACTTTAATATGCATCGTCCTAAGCAAAGTGTATCAGGCAGTGTTATTGACTCGCCGCGCCAAGTAAGAGAATTCAGCACAATGGATGTAGTGGTGCTAAACTTAGGTGCTGAGCAACAAATTGAAGTTGGTCATATCCTCGATTTGGAACGCCAATCACCCACCGTTATTGATGGCCCTCGAGGACCGCGTTATCCAGAGGATTCGAGCAAATTTGAAAAGCTTTTATCTGATGCTGGTGAATTATTTGGCAGCGAGCCAGATGAAGACACCACAACATGGACAATGCCACACGAAAAAGTGGGTGAGTTAATTGTATTTAAAGTGTATGACAAAGTGAGTTATGCATTAATAACAAAAAATCAGCACCCAATTCGCGTTGGAGATAGTGTAGTAATTCATTAAGTTGTAGCGAGTCGGTGCTCTAGGAGAGAGCATGGATCAGTCATCTGGCAAGCTAGCCCACTGGCTTGCCTTTTATATGTGTAAAGGCTTAGGTATTAAAACACTGTTAGCCTTATCACATACTCACCCCCTCGAATCATTATTTGATTTAAACCAAAGTGAATTACAACAGCTTGGCCTTACCCAAAACCAAGCCTGCAACTTACTCAATACCAATTGGCAGCAAGTAAACAATTACGAGCAACAAATACAGCAGCTTAATATTACAGTGGTGTGTATTTTTGATGCGCTATACCCAAACGAGCTAAAACACATAGCCAGTGCCCCTTTACTGTTATTTTGTAAAGGCGATATATCGCTGTTATCTAGCCCGCAAGTGGCCATTGTTGGTAGTAGAAACGCGACCCCTACGGGGCTCGAAATAGCCTCAGAGCTTGCTTATCAGCTTACTTTAGCCGGTATTACTGTTACCTCGGGCATGGCGCGGGGTATTGATGGTGCCGCGCACAAAGGTGCATTGGCCAATAATGGCAAAACAATTGGTGTATTAGGGACTGGGGTTGATATTTACTACCCCAAACGCCATAAATTATTAACAGACCAAGTATTAGAGCATGGCTTATTAATAAGCGAGTTTTTACCGGGTACCGCTGCTAATGCGCATAACTTTCCCCGCAGAAACCGTATTATATCTGGTCTGTCTTTAGGCGTGGTTATTGTAGAGGCCGAAATTAAAAGCGGTTCATTGATCACGGTACGTTACGCTATTGAACAAAATAAAGAAGTGTTTGCAGTACCTGGGTCTATTAAAAACCCTTTATCGCAAGCGAGTCACTTTTTAATAAAGCAGGGCGCTAAGTTAGTCGAAAATGTAACAGATATTTTAGATGAGGTGAGCTTTTCTTATCAAAGCGGTCTATATAATAAAGAGGAGCCTGTAAACAAACAGTCACAGTGTGAGGTGTTAAATAGTATAGGGTATGAGGTAACCAGTGTTGATGAAATTGTACGTCGCGCCAAGTGGCCAATTGATAAAGTGCTGGCAAGGTTGCTCGATTTAGAGTTAGACGACGAAATAGAGCGAGTGTTAGACGGGTATATAAAGCTAAGCACAGGAAGGTAATATGTTTGATATTCTCATGTATCTTTTTGAAAACTACATTCACAGTGAAGCCGATATTTATATTGAAGAAAACGAGCTTACCGATGAATTACTTCGCGCGGGCTTTAATAAGACCGAAATTTTTAAAGCGTTAAACTGGCTTGAACAATTGGCCGATTTACAACGCAGCGACGAGTCGCCCTACTTAATTACAAAGCCTCACCAAGCAATGCGCATTTTTACCGATAGCGAATGCAAAATGTTAAACGTTGAATGCCGTGGCTTTTTGATGTTTTTAGAGCAAATAAGGGTGGTTAACAGTGTAACCCGTGAAATGGTTATGGACCGCCTTGCCGCATTAGATAAACCCTATATTTCGCTCGATGACTTAAAGTGGGTGGTGCTTATGGTGTTATTTAACGTACCTGGCTCAGAAGAGGCTTACGAGCAGATGGAAGACCTTATATTTGACGAACCCACCGAACTTCTTCATTAAAATTGTATGCCAAACCACTTAAACATATATGCACAGCTTGTATCTTTAAGTGGTTTGGGTATATTAGGCGAAAATTCAGCAACCCGTTAGGAACCTCATGAGTAAAATCGACCATTCGCTTTTCTCGGCGGATAAACACGCCTTAGAAAAAGAATACGAAGTCTGCCCACAATGTGGTTCTGAATTAGTGATCCGTAACTCTAAAACAGGTCCGTTTTTGGGTTGTGCTAGTTACCCTAAATGCGACTTTATTCGTCCATTAGCGCATCACGACAGCAACGAAATAAAGGTTCTTGAAGATTCAGCCTGCCCACAGTGCACAAAACCGCTGGTGGTTAAAAACGGCCGTTATGGCATGTTTATTGGCTGTACAGGGTACCCTGAGTGTCATTATATCGCCCACGATGACGAACCTAATAATAACGATGATGAATTACCTGGGTGTCCTAAATGTAAAAAAGGGCAGCTAGTTGCACGCAGCAATAAATTTGGTAAAACGTTTTACTCATGCGATTGTTACCCAAGCTGTAAATATACTCTAAATAACAAACCCATAGCCAAACCATGCCCTAAGTGCGATTGGCCGCTTGTTATAGAGAAAAAAATGGCCAATGGTACTGTGCTACAGTGCCCACAAAAAAGTTGCCTGCATAAACTTACCACTACTGATTAATATAAATTTCTGGAGCATATTTTGTCAGACCTTTCTACATTGCCTACGGCTATATCTTGCTTAGAGCAAGGTGAAGTTATTTTATATCCTACTGAAGCTGTCTATGGCTTAGGGTGTGATCCAGATAATCAGCAAGCTGTTGAGAAGTTGCTAGAAATAAAACAGCGCCCCGTTGAAAAGGGCCTTATTTTAATCGCCGATAACTACGGCCAGTTATTAAAGTATGTTGACGATGTAAAGCTGCCAATGGACAAACGCGCTGATATTTTCTCTAGTTGGCCCGGTGCTATTACTTGGGTAATGCCTGCAGCTAAAAATACGCCTAAATGGTTAACTGGGCAGTTTGATACGATTGCCGTTCGGGTTACTGATCATCCAAGTGTTAAGCGCTTATGCCAGCAATTAGGCAAGCCTCTTGTCTCCACTAGTGCTAATTTAACCGGACAGCCAACGGTAACAAGTATTGAACAAGCCAAGCAGCAATTTGCAGATAAGGTAGGCTGTTACATTGATGAGCCCTTAGGGGGCAACATGCAGCCTAGCACAATTAAAGATGCCATGACCGGCAAAGTATTTAGAGGTTAATATGCAAAGCGAATTATTAGAACAAGTAAAAGCGTATTTTATGGCTTTGCAAGACACCATTTGCCAAGGTTTAGAGCAGGCCGATGGCAGTGCAAAATTTGTAGAGGATAGCTGGCAACGTGCCGAAGGCGGTGGCGGGCGCACACGTGTTACCACTAACGGTAATGTAATAGAGCAAGGCGGCGTTAACTACTCGCATGTGTTTGGTGCATCTATGCCGGGCTCTGCGACCGCTCATAGGCCTGAGCTTGCGGGGCGAAGCTTTCATGCATGTGGCGTTTCATTAGTTATTCATCCAAAAAACCCACATGTTCCTACAAGTCATGCCAATGTACGCTTTTTTATAGCCGAAAAAGAAGGCGAAGAGCCTATTTGGTGGTTTGGCGGGGGCTTTGACTTAACGCCTTTTTACCCCGTTTTTGAAGATGTACAGCATTGGCACCAAGTCGCACACGACATTTGTGCACCGTTTGGTGAACAAGTGTATCCAAAATACAAAACGTGGTGTGATGAATATTTTTACCTAAAACATCGCGACGAAACACGCGGTGTAGGCGGCTTATTTTTTGATGACTTAAACGAGCTAGGGTTTGAGCAGAGCTTTGCATTTATGCAATCGGTTGGTAATGGTTTTTTAGATGCTTACTTACCTATTATTGAGCGTCGTAAAAATGATGAATTCACGCAACAGCAGCGTGACTTTCAATTGTATCGCCGCGGTCGTTACGTAGAATTTAACCTTGTTTGGGATAGAGGCACTTTATTTGGCTTACAAAGCGGTGGGCGCACAGAGTCTATATTAATGTCGATGCCGCCACTGGCGCGTTGGGAATACAATTATAAGCCCGCGCCCGATAGCGCAGAGGCTAATTTGTATCAATACTATTTACGTCCACAAGAGTGGCTAAGCACTAACCCCACTGATTTGATAGCCAGAGAGTGGCAGTTATAAATATTAAATTAAGGTAGGAATTGTTTAATCCGCAAAGCTCAACAAACCCTAATAAAAGGCGCTTAACAGCGCCTTTTTGCTAAGTAGTTACAATTAGTGCTCATTAATCATATGGGTGGCAAGTTGTCCAAAAGACTGCTTTAACCCTTCGCGCAGTAGGGGGTTGTCTACTTCTATATCGAGCGTTTTATTCATGCAATACATCCACTGATCGCGCAGGTCTTTATTTATAGTAAAAGGCATATGGCGTTTGCGCAGCATAGGTTGGCCATGTTTTTCAGTAAATAGGTTAGGGCCGCCTAACCAACCCGATAAAAACTCAAAAAACACTTGGCGAATTCTATCTAATGGCAGAGGATGCATATCATATAATGGTTTGGCGTATTCATCGCCGGCCATTATGTCGTAGAATCTATTAGCAATAGCACGGGTACCTGCTTCTCCACCAATAATTTCATACGGTGTTTTCTCAGGAGTGGGCGCTGGTTGCTCAGGAGCTGGTTTAGATTTTGAAAAAAGTCGTTTAATCATATTACTTATCATCGTTAATAGGCAGTGTACAACTGCAAAGAGGTTGCTTTAAAATGGACAAATATGCGGTTTTTGGAAATCCAATCAAACATTCAAAATCCCCCGCGATACATAAACAATTTGCTGTATCTTTGGGTGAGCAAATCGACTACCGCGCAATATTAGCACCTATCGATCACTTTGAAAAAACAGTAACCACCTTTTTTGAGCGAGGCGGAATAGGTGCCAATGTTACTATGCCATTTAAAGAGCAAGCGTATGCCATGGCTGATGAGCTCACCCCACTTGCTAAAATTGTTGGTGCAGTTAATACACTTAAAAAACGCGATGATGGCACTTTGTTAGGCGATAACACCGATGGCGTGGGCTTTGTTAATGATTTACTTGCCAATGAAGTGACAATTACCAATAAGCGTATTTTAATTATTGGTGCTGGTGGTGCAGCAAGAGGGGTGATACTACCGCTACTTGAGCATAATCCAGCTGAAATAACGATTGTTAATCGCACGGCAAAAAAAGCGCAAGACTTAGCGCAACTATTTGCTGAATATGGCAAGGTAACAGGCTATGGGTTTGATACATTACCAGTAAGCAATTACTCACTTATCGTAAATTCTACCTCTAGCAGTATGAACAACGAGTTACCAGCACTTGACGAAAAACACCTAAGTCAGTGCGCAGTGGCATACGATATGTTTTACTCCCAGCAAAATACCGTATTTATGAACTGGGTTGCAGAGCATAATAACCACGCTAAGCTGTTAGATGGCAGTGGTATGTTAGTAGGCCAAGCCGCACAGTCATATTATGTATGGCGTAATAAAATGCCCGCCATACTTCCTGTTGTTAAAGCACTAAAACAAGGCATGCTTAAATGAATCAAGCCATACAGTTTATAGATAGACTCGAGTTTAGAGAACCTTCCCACCAACTAGTCTTTTTCGCACAAGTAACAGGGATGCTGGTGGAGTGTATTATAGATTTACGAAAGCTAGGGCTTCAAGATGAAAGCCACGCAACGCAGCATTTTGATAAATACCGGTTTGATTACGAAGAATGTGCCGAGCAACTTATAGAAGATGAAAGTTATAACTCGGCAGGGCAGATAGAAGTGAATCTAATTGATCTCTGCTAAATACTCGTCTTTTAATTGCACATAGTTATCTGCCGATACTTTTAAAAAGGCAAGCTCTTGCTCTGTTAATGGGCGGGCTTGCTTTACTGGACTACCAACATATAAATAACCAGACTCCAATCGTTTATTTGGCGGTACTAATGACCCCCCACCAATAATAACGTCGTCCTCTACTATTACATTATCCATTACAATAGCGCCCATACCGACAAGTATACGATTTCCAAGCGTACATCCATGCAGCATCACCTTGTGTCCTACTGTCACATCATCACCAATAATAAGTGGGTAACCATCTGGGTTACTTTTAGTCGCGCGTGATAAATGAAGAACACTACCGTCTTGTATATTTGTACGTTCACCAATACGTATATAGTTAACATCTCCTCGCGCTGCCACTAAAGGCCATACGCTACAGTGGTCACCAATCGTAATATCTCCTACCAAAACAGACGACTCATCAACATAAACAGACGAATTAAAAGAGGGAGTCACACCTTTATAAGAACGGATAGCCATATATATACCTTTTAAATACCAGTTATAGTCGCTTGAGTGTAACAGCAACACTTAAATATAGGCCAGAAAAGGCCTGTTTTGATTATAAAACTACCAGTTATAGAGGGTTTAGTTCACATATTGACCGAATAGTGCTTTTTTTTGGTTTTTCTTTAAAAAAGTGCTTGCGTAAAAATCTGTTCTCCCT
>NZ_DJHW01000136.1:0-19247 GCF_002433295.1 Pseudoalteromonas sp. UBA6610
TGCCAAACAGGCGCTGCCCTAAGGGTTCTGCCTAGGGGCTATTTACTCTTTGTTACTCGGTTTTTACGTAGCCCACTAGGTTACAAACCTCGCGCCGCGATTTAATCGCCCCTAGATTGAACAAATTTCAATCCGCAAAAATCAACACGCCCTCAGTTTGGCTGATTCTACAGACACCAAGCCATCGTTTTTACCTTTAAAATAATGCTGTGTCAGGGGGGATGCTTTAGTACCGGCTATTACGCCTAAATCAATGTCCAGCTCATTTATGGTGTTGCCCAAACTCTTACTGCCTGTAATTAGAGATTGGCTTACACCGCCGGCTATATGCATTAACCATGAACCATTTAAATGATTAGCTAATTCGCAGCCTTTGTTAGGCGTACCAATTAACACGACATTTCCAAGTGTATTACCATTAAATACCCGAGGGTTATTTTGCAAGTAGGCTCTAATAACTAAGCCACCTAGGGAGTGGCCGACAAAATGTACTTTACTCGCGTTAGCAATACAGGCATTAATTTGTGTGGTTGTTTGCGTAAACACAGCCTCAACACTTTGCCCTAAAGAGGCGTAATTTAGGCTGCATACTTTATAATGAGCACGTTTAAGCTGTTGGGCAAAATATCGCATTACCCAATCGCTTCTGCCTAATCCATGGGCAAGTACTACCAGCTCATCATTAGGTTTATACTGCACAGGAGGATTATTGGTACTTTTACAGCCGGTTAGGAAAAGTATTAGGCCGATTACTAATGGTTTTTTCATTACTTTTACACCCTACACACGTTCGCTATTAGTAATTATATTGTCCATTTAAAAGCAGTGTGCTGCTCAGTAACCGCCCATAATTTGCTAAGTACAGGCTGATCTAAAGCAAACGGCTCAAGTTTGCATGTTCCTACGGGGCCGCTCCAATTCCATCTTCCTGATGGGCCATAATACGCACGTTGTTTTAGGTTATGCTCGGTGGCACACATAACCTCAGGGTATGCACCTTGCTCTGCCGATTGCGCTAAGCCCATTTTTACTATTAGTGACCAGGTAAATCGGGTTGCAAAGTTAACATTATCGCCAATAAGAGAGGTATTAGCTGCACCTGGGTGACACACAAACACCTGCACATTTTTATTGGCGGCGGCTATTTTATTTTGCAGCTCATAAGCAAACATCATTTGTGCAAGTTTACTGTGGCAGTAGGTCTTATTTGGGTGGTAGTTTTTATTCCAATTCATGTCATCAAATTGAATCGTTTTAAGCCCCATTTTGTAGCCTTCACTGGCCACTACGACAATACGCCCGCTAGATTGCTCTATTTTATTAAATAGCAAACCACACAGTAAAAAGTGCCCATAGTGGTTAACCCCTAACTGACTTTCAAAGCCGTCTTTAGTAAATTGCTGAGTCGCGACCTGCGCAATAGCGCCGTTACAAATAAGTGCATCTATGTGTGGCACAGCTTGTAATACCTCGTTGGCTGCATGGCGTACTGATGCAAGCTCTGCTAGGTCCATTTTTATAAAGCTCACATCGGTACTATTGCCAAACTCCTGTTTTAACTTAGCAATAGCTTCATCTGATTTTAAAGGGTTACGATTGAGCATAACTACTTTTGCGCCTTTAGCGAGTAATAGTCGGGTTGCTTCAAAGCCTGCGCCTGTATTTGCTCCCGTTATTAGATAGCATTTACCAACTAAAGAACTGAGTTGGTCGGGAGTCCAGCCAGAAGGGCCAAATGGGTTAGTTGCGCTCATTAGTTAAATTCCTATCAATATAAGTATAAATATGCAGTACAGGGCTATGCGCATTGTTCCACATTGCTTGTTAGGTAATATAACTCTCGCTACTAGGTGTAACTAGGCGATATCCTCTCTAAAATATGCCTATTTGTATCGCTGCATTGAGAATGTGTATTTACGGTGCTAGATTGGATTTATTCTATATTTAAAGGGTATGGGTGAATGAGCAAACACCACATTAAGCAACTTATACAAAATAGCCTGTCTTTTAACGATGTAAACAACGATGAAAATTATGCCCAAGGGCTAATAGAAACGGGTATTAAAGGTGTTCAGTTGTTTAAAGTAACGCAGGCTATGCGCTGTGCACCTGCGGTATACGAGCCGTGTATTGTTGCTATAGTCAGTGGCGCTAAAGAAGCCATACTCGATGGTAAGCATTTTATATACGATGAAAATAATTATATGTGCTGCCCTATGTCTATGCCGGTAGAAGCGGGTACACCCACGGCTTCACCTGAGAACCCCTTGCTAGGCGTTATTGTATCGCTAGATACAAAAGTGATGACCGAATTATCTATTACCATGGCTGCACAAGGTGCAAAAAAACACGCATCAGGCCCCAAAACGCAAGGGCTTACACTCGCAGCATGGGATGGCTCATTTACCGATTCATTACTACGATTGCTGCAACTTGTAGGCAACCCTGTAGATATTGCGGTTTTAGGCGAAGGGCGACTGCGAGAATTATATTACGCCATATTAAACGGACAGGCAGGTAGTAGTGTGCACCAAGCCTTTGGCGTAGGAAACGACATAGCACGCTCAATTGATTATTTGGCATCTCGATTAGATGAAACCATAACCATAGACGATATGGCAGCAAAAATTGGCGTAAGTAGGGCAGTTTTGCATCGAAAATTTAAGGATGCGACCAGTATGTCGCCGATTCAATTTGTTAAATCTATGCGCTTAAATACCGCTGCGATGAAAATTGCAGCGGGTATGAACGTAAGTTCGGCGGCCATGTCGGTAGGCTATGTTAGCTCATCACAATTTAGCCGAGAATTTAAACGTATGTATGGGCAATCGCCAAAGCAGTGGAGCCAAGCAAAGGAGTTACCTCAGGAGCTTGTTGAGCAATCGATTGTTCAAACAGTTGATCAAACAACCAGCCTGAGGGATTGATCATGGATAATATAGTCATTTTTAGGGTTGTTGGTGCGGTATTCATTATTTTTGGCATAGTGTTAGCTGTCAACCCTGAGCTGATAAGCAATAAGCCAGTTCCGAATGATATTTTTAAGGCCGTAGAGCGCAGAATTTGGTGGGGGTTATTTATTGGTTTTGGCTTATTACTGCAATTTCATTTTCAGCTTGTACCTTGGCAAGCTAGCATAGCGGCAACACTGTCATCGTTACTCGTAGGACTATTAATTGCAAGGCTTATTGGCATTATGTTAGATGGCTCGGTAGCAAAACAGTGGCTAAATGTGGGTATTGAAATAGTAATACTCGCGCCATTAATTTGGTGGTATTTAAAAGTACGCAGCTAGTATCAAGATTGTTAATTTTAGAAACTAAAAGTAATTTTAGTTTCTGTGTTTTTTAAAGGAGCGGTAAAGTGAAACTAATCTGTCGTTTACTTTTACCTATGAACTAAATAATGATGAACCTCGATTACCTAAACTTATTTGTCAGAGTAGCTGCAACTAATAATATATCAAAAGCTGGAGCTGAACTTGGCTTGTCATCGGCTGTAGCAAGTGCTCACCTTAATAAATTAGAAGAGAGTATTGGAGTTCGGCTAATACACAGAACTACACGAAAAGTATCGCTTACTGATGAAGGGAAAGAGTTTCTGCCCCACGCAAAGGATGTGCTTGTTACTGCTGATATCGCACTAACGTCTGTAAAAAGCGAAAGAGCAAAAATAGCAGGTAAATTGAGAATAACAGCCCCTGTTTCTTTTGGTCATATTCATCTCATTCCTGCGCTAAATAAGTTTATGGATCTTTACCCTGATTTAACCGTAGAGCTTCGCCTTAGCGATACAATAGTAGATATGGTTGAAGGTGGGTTTGACATTGCTATTCGTAACGCAGAGCTTAAAGACTCTACATTAGTCGCAAGGAAGCTCGCAACTGACAACAGAATTATATGTGCATCACCAGATTACCTTAACAAGCATGGTATACCTACCAATCCCGAAGCGCTTTTACAACATAACTGTATTAATTTAATAGGCAATGAGCATTGGCATTTTAAAACGCCTAGTGGGTCAAAGACGGTTAAAACCAAAGGGAGCTTTGCCTCAGATAATGGAGAGGCGGTGCGCAATGCGGGCATTAATGGCATGGGGGTAATCATGTGCTCTACTTGGATTGCCTATGAGCAATTAAAAGCAGGTCAATTAGTACAAATTCTAAGGGATTACCCGTTAGAGTCTCATGCTTCTATATGGGCGGTTTACCCGTCTTCAAAATTAGTGGCCCCAAAGGTGCGGGCATTTATCGACTTTTTTTCAGCCAGCTATGGCAGCCCGCCTTATTGGGATAAAGTATTGGAGAGTCAAAAAGGTCAGTGAGCGCTGACCGTTTTGAGTGCATCATTATTTTAAAGACACTGTTGATATAGTAAACGGTGCGTCAGCTTGCGTGTTGGCCATGTTTGGTGCATCAAACACTGCATCAAAATTTGTAATATACACGTTATTGCCTCTAACAATCGCTTCTCCAGGTCCATCTAACTCATTATTTGTACCGTCGCTGTCTTTATTTTTTGTCAGTAAAGTTGTTTTACCATTTACATCAATACTATAAGCAGCATTGTCAAATAAGTCAGTAATATATAAAGCTTGAGAGTCTTCACTCCACTGAATACCGTCACTTGCAATCAAGCCTTCACTAAATAGCGTGGTTGATTGTTTAGTGCCATTTTTACTAATGGTGGTTTTATACACCGTCCCTTCTTCCATAATACCGGTATATAAGTTACCAAGCTCATCAACAGCTAAACCATTGGCACCAAAACCTAGGCTTCCATCTGAGTAAAAGACTTCAAATAAATGTGCGTCAAAATTATCTTTTCCTTTATACGCAGCGATCTGTAATGGATTTTTTGGGTCTAATTCCTCTAAACTTACTTTGTACACACCGCTGGTGGTCGAGCTGCCTTCTTCAGTTGCAAGCACTGTATCTGAGATGAATAAGTCGTTACCGTGCCACGCTATGGCATTAGGAAAAGAAAACCCTTTAGCAACAACATCAACAGTGGTTGCTAAAGGGTTTTGTACATTAACGCGTAATAAACGCGATTCGCCACCAAACCATAATTGCATATCGACTACGTAAATGTTGCCATCTGGCCCCATAGCAATACCCATAGGCGTAACTACTCCGCTGGTTGGTTCAAGATCGCGGGGCTTAAATGTATACCATACTGATACGCGATCGTTTTCACCAATTAGGCCAATCGTTGGCGCTTGGGCATTTTGTATGACCCCTTTTTCGATAAGTGTTTGATTATGTAAATTTGGTGAAGTAAATAAAATATTGTTATTAGCATCAAGTGCAAAGCTGGCAGGAGAATTAAACTGCGCAGGTAAATTTTGTAGTGAATAAGTTTGTTGTGCAGGTGGCGTTTGCGTACAGGCAAAAAGAGCACCTGAAATAAGCAGTAAACTTACTATTTTTAAGTATTTTTTTGAAATATTCATAGTATCCCTTTAAATGGCAATGGATGTTTAAAACATGGCCGGTAATCATAATCGATATAAAAACCGGCATTTGGAGCTACTAGTTATTTAGCAAAACCACCCAATGGTTTTAGTAATAGTGGCGAAAGTGCAGCATGCATATCTCGTAACTCTTGAGGTAAGTCACCTAGATGGACCATACGTGTTGGGGTTGCTGCTTTAATCCACTGCTCGGCATGGTCGTTCCAATTTTCAATATGAGTGAAGGATGACTCTAAATCACGAAAGCGCTCATAAACCAATACGTCACCTTCATCAGATAGGTAGTATTGATAGTTTAAAGTGCCAGGCTCTGTTTTAGCTCTTTCTACTTGCGAATTCATTACCGCCTTGAATGCTTCAAGTTGGCCTTCGTTTAGTTTAGCTTCAACAATCCAACCAAAATTTTCGAAGGTTGTGCCATTGTCAGTGTTAATCATGCTTGTTTCATCTACTTCTCGAGCAAAGCCACCTAATGGTTTTAGCCATGTTGGTGATAGCGCAGCGTGACGCTCTCGTACATCATCAGGTAAATCGCCAAGATGAAGCATACGAGTTGGCTCAGCAGCGGCTATCCAGCGTTCAGCATGTGCATCCCAGTTTTCAATGTGTTCGTGTGAAGCGTGTGCATCAGCAAATCGCTCGTAAACTAAAACATCGCCATCATCAGACAAATAGTATTGGTAATTAAGCGTACCTTCTTCAGTCAATGCGCGGTTAACTTGCGAATTCATCACCGCTTTAAAGTTTTCTAATTCGCCTTTTTTAAGTTTTGCTTCAACGATCCAACCAAAATTCTTAAACATAATATTCTCCACAGTATAGGAAGATACATTTCTTCCGAATTAATCTACATTGTCTTGAGTTGACGAATGAGAAGATAACAAAGTTAATTGGTATTGATAATGAAGGTAATTAAGAATCACTTCGTAGTTTTTGTTTATAATTTATTTTAATAATAATTGTGATTATTTCAGCGATACTGCGAATAACTAGATAAGGCGATTATGTGAGTACTATCGTGCAGCTAAAATGTTTATATAAATGTGTACAGGCTATGTTGCATTAGCCAAAGCGCCGCACTTTATTACTTTTAAAAACAGATGCATTAGAAATTAAACACAATGAAACTGTGATGAGCCAACTACGTGATGAGATTAATTTAGATGATGGATTTATGCGTAAATGAACACCAATAAAAAAGCACTGTTTACTCAAACAATGGAGCAGCATAAAGGCATTATTTATAAAGTTGTAAACTCTTACTGTCAAAACCAACACGACAGGCAAGACCTAGCGCAAGAAATACTCACCACCATGTGGCTTGCTTATGATAATTACGACAAAGACTATAAGTTTTCTACGTGGATGTACCGAATAGCACTGAATGTGGCGATTTCCTATTACCGCAAAGACAGTAAACGAGAAGAGAAAGCCAATGAAAGTGAGCAGTGCATTGTGCACATAGCCGACCTCTCAGCGCACAATGATAAAAGCGAAGAGGTTAAGCAGCTTTATGAATTTATAGCAAAGCTCGATAAGTTAAATAAAGCCATAGTATTGCTGTATTTAGAAGGCGAATCCCATCAAAGCATAGCGACGAGTTTAGGCATAAGTAAAACCAACGTCGCTACGCGAATTGGCCGAATTAAAGAAACACTAAAAAATCAATTTGAAAAACAAGGGGCTTAAAATGAATTTAGATAATTTTAAAAACACATGGCAGCAGCAAAATAGTGTTAACGAATCGGCCATTACAATAAACCAATCACTGCTGAGCGAAACAAAAGTGAATAAACAAATGAAAGAGCTTAATACTATGAAGTGGGCACGTATTATTGAAAGCGCAGCCTTCTTTTTTATTATTGTTTTATTGGGGCAGTATATTGCAAATAACTTTAGTGTTTCAGCGCCTTCAATATCTGCGTTGATACTGAGTGTATTTTCCATTGCTGGCCTTGCAGGTAATATCGGCCAAATAGTGCATATTGCTAAAGTTGATTATGCAAAGCCAATTAGCCAACTTCAAAAAGACGTTTACCGCCTTTGCTCACATAAATTACAACTAACTAAGTTGTTGCTTATGTCAGCTCCTTTTTATATGGCTTATGTTTTTATTGGCTTTGACGAGCTATTTGAAATTGACTTGTATGCACACCTAGAGCAACACATGGTTTGGTTTTACAGCGTGTCATCGCTTCTACTTTTAATAATTACAAGCTGCGTATTAGCTAAACTAAACTACACAAATATTAAAGCGCCTTGGGTTAAACGCACCATTGCATTTATTGTCGGTGAGCGTTTAGTTAATATGGCGCAATTTATAAATAATATAGACTCGACAGACAGCTAATTAATTAGCTGTCTAACTTTCAAAATACCCAAAATAGAGTTATTCGAGGTTATTCTGTTTTTTCTTTAAACTCACACAAGTCTTCAATAATACAGCTGCCGCATTTAGGCTTGCGTGCTACGCAGGTGTAGCGTCCGTGTAGTATTAACCAGTGGTGTACGTCTACTTTAAATTCTTTAGGGACAACCTTTTCAAGCTTTTGTTCTACAGCGACTACATCTTTACCCATAGCAAATTTGGTGCGGTTTGAAACACGAAAAATATGCGTGTCTACGGCAATGGTCGGCCAGCCAAAAGATAATTGTAGTAGATGGGTGCTTAGGCTTACTATATACTGCGCCGAAATTAGACAACCTACCTATTCCACATGGCAAACACTTCATTTCAAAAACCTCTACTGTACAGCTACATTCGATTTTCCACCGTTGACCAAGCGAAGGGACAGTCACTTAATAGGCAATTAAATTACGCCAAGGAAGTCGCTAGAGATAAGGGCTTAGAGTTAGACGAGTCTCTAACTATGCGAGATATGGGGCTGAGTGCGTACCATCAGGCTAATATAACCCGAGGTGCTTTAGGTGTATTTCTGGACGCGATTGAACAGGGGAAGGTCCCATCGGGATCAGTTTTAGTAATTGAAAGTTTAGACCGAATTTCGAGAGCTGAGCCTTTAGAGAGCCAGGGGATCATGGCCAAAATAATCAACGCAGGGATAACAGTGATAACCGCTGTAGATCGCAAGGAGTTCAATAAACAGACGATTAAACAGAACCCGATGGACTTAATTTATATCGTTCTAGTGTTGATTAGGGCAAACGAAGAGAGTGAGACTAAGTCATTGCGTGTGAGAGCTGCATTAGTGAAGCAATGTGTAGACTGGCTAGATGGTAAACGAGGCTTTCGAGTGAAGTGTGGTAAAGCCCCTAGTTGGGTCGAGTGGGACGCAGAGGCAAAAGCATTTAAACTCAAGCCCCATGAGAAGGCTATTATGTTACGTAAAATCGCACTTTTTGAGAAAGGCTATGGTGGGATTAAAATAGCCGAATTGCTGAATAAGGAGTTCGGTAAGGGAACTGTTCATCACACTGGTGCTAATGTATATAAGGAAGTGAAAAGGAGAACCCTATTAGGTGAATTGAACGTCACTGTTGGGGGTACTGACTATGTTCTTAGTGATTATTATCCCTCGTTAATCACTAAAGAGCGGTTTGATCTATTGATTCAGGACTCGAAGAAGCGAGGAGCGACTAAGCACTCACAAAAGTTCGTAGGTATATTAGCGGGAATTGGTATTTTCAAATGTGGGACGTGCGGCAAATCTGTGGGTGCGCACGTTGTGTATCGGAATAAGTTCCTTGACGAAGTTAAAAGCAGTCATAAGCGCTATGGTTGCGTTGAAGCGCGGCGTAATAACAACTGTACAATGAAAGCCACAGTACAGATAGAGTTAATCGAAAAAGCCATAGTGCTCTTCTGTCAAGATAATGTGAATTTAAGGAGGATTTTGTTGGAATCAGACAATGAACAGTCAATCTTAATAGAGAAGGCTAAGCATGAAGCAAGGTTAGTTGAACTAAAGCAGCAAATTGAAAAACTCCTAACCTTTATCATAGAAGATAAGAACCCTGCAAAGGCCATATTGGACAAAATCAAAGCTCTAGAAAGCGAGGAGCAGGAGGTTAGTGATGCAATACAGGCCTTACACAATGATGAGCTTAAAAGTAAGAACACCCATCGTGACGAAGTTACAGAGCGCTGGCTGAATTTAACTAAGGATTTACGTGTGCTATCAGGTGAAGAAAGACTACATATTCGTCAGTTAGTCAAAGACACTTTTAAGTCTATTACTTTACAGGTTGACGTTCAGCTAAAGCAAGAGAAAGGCCTTGCCTCATTCATAGAGTCATTCGGTGGAAACAGTGGGGAATGTATAGATCTTACTTGCGAGTTCTACAATGGTAAGAAGCGATTGATAAGGATGAATAAAAAAACAGGTGAGCTTGTGAAAGGCGTGAGTTTAAATACGGTTTATGGTTAGAAACCTTATAAAGCTTACTACTCTTTGATAACAATCGTTGTACAATGAACCCTTCCAAAATCGTTGTACAACGATGATTTTAAAAGGTTTTTTGCTGATTTGCCTTGACTATTTAAGGGGGCTGATTAAGAATGCTGCACCAAAATTAAAGCAACAGATTGTCATGACTTTTTTTGGTGGCATACAGGACATTACCCTTCTGTATTACTCTACATAGCAGTTCATTATGAACAATGACTATTAGCCCATCGAATGCAACTGTTGCTAGGTATATATTATTATCCTAATGGGTGTTAAGCAGTGGTGAGTAAAAGAAAAGTATTAAGAGAAGGTTGGGTACTAATTGATGGTGTTCCAAGTCATATAAACGCTATTAAAGACTCTGGTTGTTATGAGAGGATGTTTAGTAGATGCAAACGACAAGTAGACCTCATGCTAGAGCATAATAGGAAGGTTCTGGCAGTCCCATTAACGGTTAACTTTATGACTGAGGCATCCGATAACTGCGAGCGCTACCAGCAATGTTTAGAGCTTATTAATGCTGGTAACAATACATTGATGTCGGAGATGATGAGGGCCTTTAGGGTCTATCTAAGGTCGGCTTATGGTCGGGAACTTAAACAAGAACAGCTAGCAAAGGGAGTGAAGCCTGGGCGAAGATTAATTAAGATCACTAGGCTGGGATTTTTTTGGGTGAGGGAGTTCTCTAAAGATGGGGAATACCCGCACTATCACTTGTGGCTATTGGTTGATGGTAGTCAAATTCAAAGTGCTTACTGGCTCTCTAAGAAGCTAAGACTGATTGCAAGTAGGTTTAACTTCGCTCTGTTCTACTTAGAAGGCACGTCATGGCGGCTTGATAGGAAAGACCCTTCATTATACTGGAGTCTATTGTACCATTTGTCATATGCTACGAAAGAGGCTAGTAAGGACTCCTCGCGTAAATGCAAAAATGCGAATGAGTATGACTCTAGCAAGCTTAGGCCCCCAAACTCCATTAAAAAGAGCGGCTCACTTCCTTGGACTGGCTTTCAATTACAAAGCATAGAACAACACTTGCGAGCTGGGAACGTGTTCACAATCAACAGGCACCGAGACAGGCTGACGTACAGAAGCTTCAATGAATTTAAAGGCGACATAGCTCATTTAAGTTTATAGGAAGTAGCTATTATCGTTCCATCTACAATAGACATGAACGCCATCACATGGAAAGTACATGTACACTGATACATGAGTAGAATAGGCGCAGCAATCTGTGCTGCAAACCGCTGATTGTTTGTTCCTAATCCAATGTTAATACTCGATTCACACATTTAGGACAGGGGCTTAGTATCTAGCTCTTTTTTATGTTTATGATGGGCTCCCATAAGAGCAGCACGCTGAGTAAGAGGCTCAATTCATTATAAGAAGGGGGCTATATATTGGTGCCACTTAGCGGCTCTGAGCAAGAGTTAAGGGGGGTAGTACTTATGGTGTGTATTCTAGCCCTTGTACATATGTAAACTTGTAACTGTTGACTAAGTCAACGCATTGGCAATTTACTTATGGGGCAGGGGATTTGGGGGCTTTAGCGTTGATTTAAGTGATTGCTTGATGTGTATCATAGTCTCTATATGCAACTATTGTAGAGCCTTCAAGGCTTTAAAGGATATCAGGCAGCACAGTCACTTATAAAGGCGTTGTTTCATTACGAAAAACTAGGCTACTGCGGCGCAGAGGAAAAAAGCTCATTAACCGTGGTCTGCCCGTTGGGTGAGACTGCGTTACTTTACTTGGACTCAGCTTATAAGTCTCGAAGTTAGCCCTGTATTTAAAGGGTGAACCAACTGTGCAGTCGATTTTTAGAGATGACTTTAATGAATTTTTTACGATAGCCCCTAAACTCCTCATATAACCCTTGGATATTAGCCTTAGAAATCGTTGTACAACCCTGTGTGTTTGTCGAGCAACTAGCTGTTTTTGCTCTTAAAAGGCTTGCAGCATAAGCTATTTGGATTTAATATGCCGACGTCTTTAGGGGAGCCCATCAGACATTGCCCAATACTTGGCCCCTTCGCCCGTGTAACCCTAAAGCCCGTTAGATAGGAAAATCCAAACATAGTAATTATACATGTCTGGTCCGATACCTAATGGAGTGTCCCATTGATTAACCAATTGATGAACAACTAGCAAACACCGCAAAGAGGCGAGTGTTTCTTTTATTGAGGCACGAGAATTTTATGATCCCCATTAAAGCAACCAACCAAAGCTTACTATTAGAGGAAGGGCAGCAGCTTGCCCTATTAGATATGTATGGAAACGTTTTAGAAAAAGGCGATGTTGTCAGCGCCGTTATATTTGAAGCAATGACGACTCAGGTTATTGAACAATTCTGTAGTCGGTTTACTGCTTTTACCCAAGATGACTTTAATAGCCTTGGTAATAAGACTAATTAAACACCTCCAACGAAATGATGGTCTAGTGGCCCAAAACCATTAGGTTTTGGGCCTACTAAATTGAGCCGGTAAAAGGGGGGCTCAAAAATAGGGGGTTTGGATTTTGAGCCTGGCCTGATATTGTGAGGGGGGTTTTGAGCTACGGGTTTGAGGTATGAGTCAAAGAACATTTTTTTATTGTCGAGTTTCTACTACAGAGCAAACGGTTGATAATCAAGTGCTAGCCTTTAAAAATAACGGCTACGAAGTAAATGAGCATTTTGTTGTAAGTGAGAGAGTGTCTGGAGCCGTGTGCGCGATGCAGCGAAAAGGGTTTCGAGATATGTATAAACACAAACTCTACGATGGAGATACCCTTGTGGTATTAAAGCTAGATAGGCTTGGTAGGGACAACATAGATGTACAGCATACAATTGAAATGTTAATTAACAAAGGAGTAAAGGTTCACTGCTTAGATTTACCAACGAAGGACTTATCGACTGCCGAGGGAAAGCTGATGCTTCAAATGTTTAGCGCATTTGCGGAATTTGAACGAAGTAGAATTCGGGAGCGCGTGAAAGAAGGAGTCACAAGAGCGAAAGCAGAAGGCAGATCATGTGGTAGGCCGCCTAAGGCAACACCAGCGAAGGTAGTGGAGCTAAGAAAAAGTCACACGCTTCTTCAAGTTTCCGAAATGCTTGGTGTGTCGCTTTCAACGGTTAAACGGTTGCAGGCTGAATTCAAAAGTAATTCATAGACGAATGTATCTAGAATGCACCTGTCCTATTTTAGGAACGGTGCATTCCATTCTCAGCCCCTTCTGTTCTAGGGAGGCTATTTTTCACACTAATTCAATGATTGCTCAGAAGTGCTTTGACGTTTATTCATGAGGGCCAAGGAAGCGATCACCGTTAAAGTGGATCATATGAGTGGGAGCCTCAGCTACCCAAACCTCTGTTTCCCAGCTTATGTCAGCAAGATATCTTCCCATCGCTTTTCTATCAGGGAAGGCTGTGACATACACAATGCCAGGCTTTGAATGCTTGAATAGTTCACGTAGTTCACTATGACGCTTCCCATCAACAGGGCCGTGTGAGGTTACAGATTCAATAAGTAAAAGCCAGTCCTTTTGGGGCCAATAAAGAACAACATCTGGTAATTTTCCTTTACGGTCTACAGTGACCCCCAATTCCGCTAGGCGTTCTTTCTTGAAAAAGTCTTCCTTGGCACCCGTATCCCCTAAGTATATAACCTCTGCGCCAGGAGCAAAACGTGGGCCAAACTCGACTACGATGTCATGGATAAGCTGGCTATGATCACCTGGGCTAAGCTTAATTTTAGTACCATCATCTAGCGTCAGAGGAATCATTTCCATCTCACGCGCGGCGGCATACTGAGCTACTAATGTGTTTCGCTTTGAGAGCCAGCCTTTAACAGAGGATTCCCATTGCTCAGTGCCGTAAGTAGATAGCACTTCAAACAGCTCAGGGGCGATTTGATAGCAAGCTTTAGGTGAGTTTACAGGACGGTCTGGCTTATCAGGGTTGTATAAAGTTAACCCTCCATCAACAAATTGGTGAAGAGTTTGTCTACGGAAAGTTTCACGTGTGTTAGGAGCATATTCCTTGCCGAACACATCTTTAGCCCAGCTCATTATTGGGGTAACCCCAAGCATAGGTTTCTCCAGCTCTTGCCAAGAACCTTCTGGATGCAGATTCAACAGCGCAAGGAATGTTAGAGCAGAACGCTCATTCTGTTGAGCTGGAGGCATACCTAACAAGGTAATTATTTCAATGGCTTGCTCAACTTTTTCTTGTGTTTTTAGTGGGTTATTATTGTTATTGCCTGTCATGCTATAGAACTCCTTGTCTAATAAATCATCAATTTGTTTTTGACTTAAGTCTGAGTGTGTTACTTGGCCTCCAATATGACGAAGTGACTCGACTGTAGGGTAGTGAATATTTCGTAAATCTGTTGCGTTCACCTGTGTATGACCACCGAAAAGGCGGTAGTATTTGTCCAGTAAAGTTGAGTTCAAGTAAACGTAGAGCCCTAATGCAAGCTCTCTATCTAGGCCCTCTTTCTGAGCGTGGAAGACGTTCAACTTATTCTCGAACCCAATTAAATCTCCTGGCAATGAAGAATCATATGGTGTGGCAACTATGCGTCGTTTCTCTTCTTTAGAGCTAAAGCGACGAACGATGACGAAGTGACCTTCATGCTTCCACAGCCATGGACGAGATTTGTCTGAGATATTTATAGCGTTAGGCTTTTTCGACTTCTTAGGCCAGTCGATGCCTCCATTTAAATGAACAGGGTATATAAGTGGCACAGCACCTTCTTCTATTTCCTGCCTGAGGTCATCCTTCAATCTGAAATCAACTACAGGGCCTGTGCTTACTTTGACCTCCAATTCATCAAGAGACGTAGTGAATAACCCTAGGCGATCAATTATTGCTTGGTCTCGCTGGTTAGCGGCGATATGAATAAACCTGTCTTTATCTTGTGGGTTTACAATACTTTCAAAAGCTACAGTGCGAGTCGTCATATCAGATGCTGAGACAGTATTACTGTCTACGTCTATGTGGAAATCAGCTACAGGGCTAGACGTGATCGTCACGCTCTCTTGTTGCTCTCCTTTCACAAGGTGGATAATAATGTTTTCTTGTAAAACCTCGTCGTCGCTGAATGCATTGCTCCGGCTGTCGAATATATGAATATGTCTTAATGCGGTCTCTTTGAGCATAAGCTCTCGGAATGGTTTGTAATATGGGCCGTTACAAAATGAGCGAGGAACAATAGCTACTAATTCACCTCCTTCAACTAATTGCTGTATTGCTAGAGCGAGGAAGCCTGTGTACAGGTTTACGGTTTCTACACCAGCAGCTCTGAGGGCTAGTCTATGCTCGCTCTTTGTTGCAATCTTCTTGTAGGGAGGGTTCATGATGCAGTGAGTGTACTTTGCATCTTCGCCAAAGAGCCCTGAGGCTTCTCCTGAGGTTATTACAAAATCAGAAAGGGTAAAGCTGGTGGTTAGGTTTAAATCCTTTCTCAGCGCTTCTGAGGAGCAAATGGAGAGGGTTTCATTAATGTATGGAACTACACGTTCCTCAACATCAAATGTATTCAGTGACAATGACTCTGTTTGCCCTCGTGCGATAGCTTCATCGGTAAATGCGGCTGACAATGAACCAGAACCACAACCAGGATCTAATAGCTTTACGTCACGCCCAATATTATCAAATAGTGATGCCATGTATAAGCAGATAGGAGCGCTAGTGAAGAACTGCCCCAAGTTGCCTTTAATTTTAGGGTCTAGGGCTGAGTTGGCTTTTACTCTAATTGCATCGGCATGGTGTAATGTGGTCAATTTTTATCCTTCGGTCTTCTCTTTAAATTCACAAAGATCTTCGATGATGCATGAACCACACTTAGGCTTACGCGCAGTACAAACGTATCTACCATGAAGGATAAACCAGTGGTGCAAGTTAAACATGAACTCAGTCTTATTAGGTGTTTTTTTAATGATGTCTTGTTCTGTTTGCTCTACAGTCTTTCCTTTAGCATAACCAGTGCGGTTTGCAAGGCGTTGGATGTGAGTATCAACCGCTAAGAAGTATCTACCTTCGTTATCCTTTAGCCAGCCGAAGGCTGTGTTGAGCACTACATTTGCGGTTTTTCGGCCAACACCGGGTAGGGCTTCTAGAGCTTCGCGGTTCTCGGGAACAATGCCGTTATGTTGATCAACCAATATTTGGCACATTTTGTACACGTTTGCGGCTTTTGAATTAAATAAGCCAATGGTTTTTATATAATCGCGAAGCGCATCGTGGCCAATATCTAAAATGGCTTGTGGCGTATTAGCAACCGGAAATAATTTACGGGTGGCTTTATTTACCCCTACATCGGTGGCTTGTGCAGAGAGCGTAACGGCTACTAGTAGCTCAAATGGGCTTGAATATTCAAGCTCGGTTTCTGGATGCGGGTTTTGCTCGCGCAAGCGCGAGAGTATTTGGTGACGTTTTTCTTTATTCATGCAACTTAAAACGCATTAGCTAATAGCGTTAATGCGTTTTCCCCTTAAGTTAAGCTAGTAACACGTGCGCGTGGGCCTTTTTCGGCTTCTGGCGGCGTTACTTGTTTTGATTTTATTTGTGCGTCAATAACATTTTTTGCTGCTATTAGCAGCCCAAGCCCTAAAAAGGCGCCGGGTGGTAAAATAGCAAGTAAAAACTGGCTATCGAAACTAAATATTTCCAAGCGTAGGCTTTGTGCCCATGGCCCTAGAAGCAAATCGGCTCCATCAAATAATGTACCTTGGCCTATCAGTTCGCGCATTGCACCTAGCACTAACAGTACGGCCATAAAGCCTAAGCCCATCATTAGGCCATCGAATGCAGACAGGTGAACAGGATTTTTAGAAGCATACGCCTCTGCACGGCCAATAATGGCGCAGTTAGTTACTATTAGTGGAATAAATATGCCTAATGATTGATACAAGCCAAAGGTGTACGCATTCATAAGTAGCTGAACTATGGTCACAAAGCCTGCAATAATCATTACAAATACCGGAATACGAATGTCTTTAGGCACCCAATTACGCACAACTGAAACAGTAATATTAGAGCCTACTAAAACTAATAAAGTGGCTAAGCCTAGGCCAAGCGCGTTGGTTACAGTTGATGTAACAGCTAAAAGCGGGCATAAACCGAGTAGCTGGACTAGCGCGGGGTTATTAGCCCATACGCCTTCTTTGTATAAGGTTTTTAACTCACTCATTGTGTTACCTCTTGGCAAGCATTAGGCTGTTTAAAAATGGCGTCAAAGTTAGTTTTTGCAAATAATACGGCATTTTTTACCGAGCCTACCACGGCGCGAGGGGTAATTGTTGCACCGGTAAATTGGTCAAACTGGCCACCATCTTTTTTTACCGCCCAACGGGCATCGTCTTCACTTTGAACCGTTAAATCGTTAAATGTAGTGATCCATAGCGACTTTTTAACTTCTACTTTGTCGCCTAAGCCGGGCGTTTCTTCGTGCTTAGTAGTGCGAACGCCGGCAATGGTGCCATCAGCAAGTACGGCGGTTAATAAGTTAATATCGCCACTGTAACCACTAGGTGTTATGTGTCTTATTACAAGTGCAACAGGTTGCTGATTTTTATAAGCGCGGTAAATAACTTGCTCGGGGTAAGGACCAAGTTGTTCGTCGCTCATAATTACGCAATTTGTATTGAGCTGATTATCGTAGCTGCTTGGGTTTAATACCTCTTGTAATTGTGAGGTTAGTTGCAAGCGTTCTTGCTCGGCAATTTTATCGGCGGTAAAGGCATCAATTGAGGCAACTAAGCCTGTTGTTATCAGTGCAAAGGCTGTTAATATCGCGCCATTTTTAGCCATTGATGAAATAATCATTTTACTGCTCCGTGGCCATAAGTGCGTGGTTGGGTGTAGTAATCAATCAGCGGTACAGCAATATTAATTAATAATACACTAAAGGCTACCGCATCAGGGAAGCCACCAAAGGTGCGAATTAAATACACCAACAAGCCAATTAATGCGCCATAAATTAAGCGCCCTTTATTGGTAGTTGCAGCCGAAACAGGATCGGTGGCGATAAAAAATGCGCCCATCATGGTTGCGCCACTTAATAGGTGAAATACCATACCCGGCTCGGTACCCGGTGCGGCAATATAGCCAATGGCACTGCACAGCGCTAGTGAGCCTATAAAGCTTACTGGAATATGCCAGTTTATAATTTTAGCTTTTAAAAGGTATAAACCACCGGCTAAAAAGCCTAGGTTAACCCATAGCCAACCAAGCCCAGCCCATTGAGAAAAAATCGGTTTTTGCATACTTTCGCTAACGGTTAGACCATGTGCTACATCGGTTTTAACTGTATCAAGCGGGGTGGCCATGGTGAGGCCATCAACGCCGGCACGGACTTGATCGACACTAAAGCCCAGAGCGGTAAAATCGGTAAATATAAGGCGTAATTGGTCAATAAAGCCAATTGGGGCGTTAAGTAAATCGGTAACGGGTAACCAAGCGGTCATTTGCACCGGAAACGAGACTAAAAGTAGTACGTATGCGGCCATTGCTGGGTTAAATAAGTTAAAGCCAAGCCCACCATAAAGTTGCTTTACAATCACAATGGCAAATAAACAGCCAATAATAATGACCCACCAAGGCGCCAGCGGCGGAATACTCAGTGCTAACAGCACACCAGTAAGCCAAGCACTACCATCACTCAATGCAGGCCAAACAGGGCGTTTACGCATTAACATAATGGCTGCTTCAAATACGCTTACAGCAACAAGTGCCAGTATTAACTGAATAAGTACGCCAGTCCCAAAAAATACCACTTGCGCTATTAGCCCAGGAATACACGCAGCAATTACGGTTAGCATTAATCGCGTTAACGACTTATGGCTATGGTTGTGCGGCGAACTGGCCATGGTTAATTTCATGACTGATCATTTCCTTCTTTTTGTAACTTTTTAGCTTTGGCGCGCGCTATTGCGGCGGCCACGGCGGCTTTTTTCTTCTCTGCTGCAGTTTGCTCAGAGGCCGTTTGCTCAGAGTCTGAACCGCTGCTGGTTTGTGGCTCATTGCTGTGTTCAGGTGTGCTGTGTTCACTTGCTGCTGATTGCTCTGCTTCTTTAGCGGCTTTTTTAGCTTTAGCGCGGGCAATAGCAGCAGCTACGGCCGCTTTTTTGTCATCAGCAGGAGAGCGTGTTTGTGAGTTTTCAGGCTCAACTTCACCTGTTTGCTCAGCAGCACTTGGTTCATCTGATTGCTGGGCTTGCGCAGCCGCTTTAGCGGCTTTTTTAGCTTTAGCACGCGCGATAGCAGCAGCTACCGCTGCTTTTTTGTCATCAGCGGGCGGGGCGGCTTCATCGTTTTGTGGCTCTGCACTTTGCTCAGCTTGCGCCGCTTTTTTAGCTTTAGCGCGGGCAATAGCAGCA
>NZ_DJHW01000062.1:0-4745 GCF_002433295.1 Pseudoalteromonas sp. UBA6610
GTTTGCTCAAGGTTGATGATATGTACACGGTTACGTGCGCCGAAGATGAAAGGCTTCATCTTAGGGTTCCAGTAACGTGCTTGGTGACCAAAGTGAACACCAGCTTGAAGCATATCGCGCATTGAAACGTTTGCCATTTTGTAAATCCTCTATGTAGTTTAGGGTTAGGCCTCCACATATCCCATAGCACCAACACCGAAGTATTTAAACTTCAAATGCACCCAAGTGTATGTGACGATACGTGTGTGTGTTAAAATAAAATTGTGTTTGCCTTAAATACAAAAAATCATTTAAGAATTTATTTGTAAAAAGACGGCGCGCTTTATACCATATTAAAATTAAATACTCAACGTCGCGTGCAAAATTTGTGCGACGATAAATGTTAAAAAACGCAACTTTGGAGCCTCAATGAGCGCTGTGATCAAGACCCCTGAAGAAATTGAAAAAATGCGTGTAGCCGGGCGTTTAGCGGCAGACGTACTTGAAATGATTGAACCACATGTAGTGCCAGGTGTGACTACTGATGAGCTAAATACAATTTGTCATGATTATATTGTAAATGTGCAAGATGCTATCCCTGCGCCACTAAATTACCACGGTTTTCCTAAGTCGGTATGTACCTCTGTAAATCATGTAATTTGCCACGGTATTCCAAATGACAAACCGCTAAAAGATGGCGATAGCGTCAACATTGATGTAACCGTAATTAAAGACGGTTACCACGGCGACACCTCAAAGATGTTTCATGTAGGTACGCCTAACATTCAAGGTAAACGCCTTGCACAAGTAACACAAGAAAGCCTATACCTTGCCATTAAAATGGTAAAACCAGGTGTGCGTTTAGGCGATATTGGTGAAGCAATTCAAAAATACGCAGAGAGCTTTAACTACTCAATTGTACGTGAATACTGCGGCCACGGTATTGGTAGCGAATTTCACGAAGAGCCTCAAGTAATGCACTACGGTAAAGCAGGTACTGGCGAAACACTTAAAGCTGGTATGTGTTTAACAATAGAGCCAATGGTTAACGCAGGTAAACGCCAGTGTAAACTTTTAAAAGACGAGTGGACGGTAGTTACACGCGACCGTAGTTTGTCTGCACAGTGGGAACACACCCTATTAGTGACTGAAAATGGTGTTGAAATTTTAACGCTGCGATCAGATGATACTATCGACAGGATTATCGAACACTAATAAATACCGAGCCACTTGATAAAAGTATTTAACCTCTAATCTGGTTAATATATTTAATAACATACTGAATTATATGTAATATTTATTTTATAATTCCCAAGCTGGAGATTTTCAGTGAAAACAAATCGAATCGACTTGCAAATAGCGAGCCTATTTGCAAGTCGATTCAACACTGTTAACACTGAAAATAGCCGCTGGGGATAGACTTATTACTTCACGTTCAGGTTATTTATCAATGCTAACGGTTCAATAAGGAGCCAGCCCACGTGGCATTACCCAACAAAGTAAAAAAGTTACTTAGCGATGCTGAGCAACTGAGCGATTATCGCGATTGTTCTAGCTATTTTTATAAGTGGTTACATAACGAATTTTCTAAGCAACCAGTTGGTAATTTAATTAATGCCCGGGCTGAGTTTATAGACCGCCTGCTAATTAAACTGTTTCATGTTTACGATTTAGCTCACGAGCCTGATCTTGCCCTTATTGCCGTGGGCGGGTATGGCCGTGGCGAACTACACCCCTACTCCGATATTGACTTTTTATTGCTTGTTACGCAGCCGCCTAGCGAGCAAATATGCGAAAAAATAGGCCAGTTTGTTACCATGCTATGGGATCTCAATTTAGAGATAGGCCACAGCGTACGTACCATTGAACAAGCCATTGAGCAAAAACGTGAAGACGTTACCTTTGCCACCAGCTTGCTCGAAAGCAGGCTCATTTTTGGTAATCACATTGAGTTTGAAAAACTCAAAACGCATATTATAGAAACCCCCGTTTGGCGCTCAGGCGAGTTTTTTGTAGCCAAAGTGCAAGAGCAAAACCTACGCCACAAAAAGTGCCACGGTACTGCTTACAACCTAGAGCCAAACATAAAAGAAAACCCCGGTGGCCTTCGCGATTTACAAACCATTATTTGGGTTGCTAAAAAGCACTTTAGAGCCGAAACCCTACAAGAGCTAATTAGCCACGGCTACTTAACGCATGAAGAGTTTCAGGAGCTTTCGGAGTGCCTAGAAAACCTTTGGAATATTCGCTTTGCACTGCATTTAGCCGCTGGGCGCTCAGAAAACCGTTTGTTGTTTGACCATCAACCACACACAGCTGAAATACTTGGCTTTGGTAGCGATGGTAAAGCCTCGGTTGAGCGCATGATGAAACGCTTATTTAGAATTATGAGCCGCGTGCGCGAGCTTAACCAAATGCTGCTATCGTACTTTGAAGAAAGTATTATGCCAGAGAGCAGCGAAGCGCCAGTGATTGAGTTAGACAAAGACTTTGAACGCGTTGGGCACCAAATTAGGGTTAAAAACCCATCGGTATTTTTTAGACGCGATCAACTTTTTGTTTTGTTTGAGCATATTGCCGACAACCCCGAAATTACCCATATTTACCCAAGTACTATTCGTACCATTAGGCAAGTACGCAGGCGCCTATTAGGTGACTTACAAGATTACGCAGCGTGTCGCGAGGCATTTATGCGTATAGTAAAACACCCTAACGGCATGGGCCGCGCATTCACGCTCATGCACAAACACGGCATGTTGGCCGCGTATTTACCACAATGGCGTAATATATTTGGGCAAATGCAATTTGACTTATTTCATGCCTACACAGTAGATGAGCACACCCATAAATTAATCAATAATATTTACCAATATTTTGATAAATCTAAAGTGAGTGAGTTTCCTATTTGTAGTGAAATAGTAACCCGAATGGATAAGCCTGAGCTGCTTTATTTAGCGGGTATTTTTCATGATATTGCTAAAGGGCGTGGCGGCGATCACTCAGAGCTAGGCTCAGTGGATGCCATTGCTTTTTCTAAATTACATGGCTTCCCATCATCTGATGGCAAGCTTATATCGTGGCTAGTTGGTAACCATTTACTTATGTCGGTTACTGCGCAGCGTAAAGACATAAATGACCCAGGTGTTATTAAAGACTTTGCCTCACGTGTAAAAACAGAGCGCCAACTCGATTACCTCTATTGTTTAACCGTTGCCGATATACGCGCAACCAACGACAACTTATGGAATGATTGGAAAAACACTCTACTACGCGAGTTATACTTGCATACTCAGCGTGCATTACGCCTAGGGCTTGAAAACCCAATGGATCAACGCGACCAAATACGCGATAAAAAACACCAAGCTAAACAGCGCTTACTTAATTTGGGCTACCTAGAAAACCAAATTGATTTAATTTGGAGCCGCTTTAAAGCCAATTACTTTACTGCCTTTAGCGAGCAGCAAATATCATGGCAAACCGAGCACCTATTAAAATGCGCAGACTTAAGCCTACCCAGTGTCATTGTTTCTGATAAAGCAATGCATGGTGGCACGCAAGTGTTTGCTTATAGCCCATATTCTGGGCCGTTATTCGCTCGCTTAGTTAGCGTAATTGGTTCTAAAAAGGCGCAAATACAACACGCTCAAGTGCTTACTACCAAAGATGGCTACGCCCTATTTAACTTTGTAATACTTGAAGTGAGCGGCGACCCTATTGCAAGTAGCCGTGCTCAGTCAATTAAACGTGGGCTTGAGCAAGCACTTAGCGAACCACGTAAAAAAATACGCTTTAAAAAGAATCGCTCGCAACGATTTAAAGACTTTAATATTAAACCTAAAATAGTGCTGCGCCCTCATGCACGTAAAGATCGCAGCCTAATAGAAATTCAAGCTGTTGATATACCCGGTTTACTTACTAAAATTGCCGAAGTTTTCCAAGCGCATTTATTACACATTCACGCAGCCCGTATTACAACGGTAGGTGAACGTGCAGAGGATTTCTTTGTCGTATCAAATAACGAATACCAAGCGCTGACTGATGAAGAGCAAGCCAAAATTCATCAGGCATTACGTAAAAAATTCAACGCCGAAACAGAATAAGGACACACCATGTCAGATTTAAAAACCATGATAGAAAACGCCTGGGATAACCGCGATAGCATTAGCCCAAGCAGCGTATCTAGCGATGTAAAACAAGCGATTATTGACGCACTAGAGCTTCTTGATAGCGGCGCAGCCCGTGTTGCTGAAAAAATATCAGGCGAATGGGTCGTACACCAATGGCTTAAAAAAGCCGTTTTATTATCGTTCCGTATTCGCGATAACCAACCAATGAACGACGGCGTAAATCAGTTTTACGATAAAGTACCGCTTAAATTTAGCGACTACACACCGGAGCAGTTTCAGCAAGGTGGCATGCGCGTAGTACCAAATGCTGTAGCACGTAAAGGCAGCTTTGTAGGTAAAAACGTCGTACTTATGCCATCGTATGTGAACATTGGCGCCTACGTTGATGAAGGCACTATGGTTGATACATGGGCCACTGTAGGTTCCTGTGCACAAATTGGTAAGAATGTACACTTATCAGGCGGTGTGGGCATAGGCGGTGTTTTAGAGCCGCTACAAGCAAATCCTACCATCATTGAAGACAACTGCTTTATTGGCGCTCGTTCAGAAATTGTTGAAGGGGTTATTGTTGAAGAAGGTGCGGTTATTTCAATGGGTGTTTACATTAGCCAAAGCACCCGTATTTACGACCGTGAAACC
>NZ_DJHW01000085.1:0-59653 GCF_002433295.1 Pseudoalteromonas sp. UBA6610
AAAACCGAGCAACAAAGAGTAAATGGCCCCTAGGCAGAACCCTTCGGGCAGCGCCTGTTTGGCATTTATGCTACGTTATCGCCTATTTATGGGGAACAACCACACTGCATAGGCTCTGCCTTGCCTAATTCCCAAACAGACTGCTGCAAATTCAACCTCGAAAGATAAACAGGCCCTAGAAAAATAAAACAATGTCACTCTCACAGGATCTAAATATGGCCAGCGAAATAAACTACATGAGCGGTTTTGGCAATGAGTTTGAAACCGAAGCGCTACCCGGTGCATTGCCTGTTGGGCAATTTACCCCACAAAAGGTGAAGTACAATTTATACACCGAGCAATTTAGCAGCACGGCCTTTACGGCACCGCGAGCCGCTAATCGTCGCACGTGGCTGTACCGCCTTCGTCCATCGGTGGTACAAGGTGAATACACCGCTATAGATAACGCACTAATAAGAACAGCGCCTATAACTGAAGCAATTACGCCACCTACAATGATGCGCTGGAGCCCTATTGATATTCCCACAAAGCCTACTGATTTTATTGATGGCTTAATTACAATGGCTGCAAATGGCAGTGCCAATGGGCAAACCGGTATTGGTATTCATGTTTATGTTGCTAACAGTTCTATGCAAGGGCGTTATTTTTGTAATGCCGATGGTGAGCTGTTGTTTGTGCCTCAGCATGGCGAACTGTTATTACACACCGAATGTGGAAAGCTCACAGTAAAGCCGGGGGAAATTGCCGTCATTCCTCGCGGGATTAAATTCTCGGTTGATTTAATTGATGAAACCGCACGTGGCTACATTTGTGAAAACTATGGTCATGCATTTGAACTTGCCGAGCGCGGCCCCGTCGGTGCAAATGGCTACGCCAACGACAGAGACTTTAAATACCCTGTTGCTGCATTTGAAGATAAAGAAGGTACCTTTGAATTAGTCACTAAATTTAACGGTCATTTATTTAGTTGCCCTATCACACACTCGCCTTTTGATGTAGTTGCTTGGACCGGTAACAGCGCACCGTACAAATACGACTTAGCACGTTTTAATGTTATTAATACCGTGAGTTTTGACCACCCAGATCCTTCTATATTTACTGTACTTACCTCCCCTTCAGCCACTGAAGGCATGGCAAATGTAGATTTTGTAATTTTTCCACCGCGCTGGATGGTGGCAGAGAATACATTTAGACCTCCTTACTATCATCGCAATATTATGAGTGAGTTTATGGGCTTAATAGAAGGGGTTTACGATGCAAAAGAGCACGGGTTTGTACCAGGAGGCGCTAGTTTGCATAATTGTATGTCGCCACATGGGCCTGAAGCCGAGGTATTCGAAAAAGCATCTAACGCTGAGCTTGCACCGCAAAAATACGAGAACACGTTGGCCTTTATGTTCGAGTCTCGTTACATAATATCGCCCACTAAATATGCCCTTGAAGGAAAAGAGCGCCAAACTAATTACACTCAGTGCTGGCGTAGTATCACAAAACATTTTACAGGCGAGGAATAATAACAATGAAACTATACAGCTACTTTCGCTCATCTGCCGCATACCGTGTACGCATAGCACTTAATTTAAAAGGCATTGAGCATGATATGCAATTCGTTAATTTACTTAAATCTGAACAGCTAGCGCAGCCTTACTTAGATAAAAATGTGCAAGGTTTACTTCCTGCTCTTGAAACGGACGAAGGCGTATTAGCGCAATCACTGGCTATTTTAGAGTGGTTAGATGAAAGCTATCCGCAAACGCCGTTAATTTATGGCACTGCATGGCAAAAAGCGCAAATTCGTAATATTAGCTATGCAGTGGCATGTGATATTCACCCAGTAAATAATTTACGAGTGCTGAAGTATTTAAGCAACGAATTGGAGGTAGACGAGCAAGCTAAAGCCGCCTGGTATAGGCATTGGGTAGAGCTTGGATTTGAAAAAATTGAATTGATGCTAAGTGAAAACAATGAGTTTTGCGTAGGCAATACACCCACTCTCGCTGATATATGCTTAGTGCCACAGGTATTTAATGCGTTGCGTTTTAATGTAGATATGGCTGCGTATCCAAAAATTGCAGCCATTTATGCACGTTGTAATGCATTACCCGCTTTTAGTGACGCCGCGCCGCAAAATCAGCGCGATGCAGTTTAACTTTTTAATGCGCAGTGAATAACACTCACGTGCTCTATTAAATCAAGACCCAGTTCGGTTAAATAGCCGCCATCTGGGCTGTCTATCACGCCTTTATCAAACAACCTTTGCGCCGCGCTTAATAAATTTGGTTCAGCATCCGAATGTAACTTAATCCCTTGCATTTTGCTCTCACGTGGAAATTTAGCTAATAACGTAAATTCATCTATCATTGTTTGATTAAATTGCATGTGTTCACCTTTTTATAATTGTGTGTTTAAGTCAGTGTTGTTTAACGCTATTACTTACCCTAGCATGTTTTTTAATCGTGTGTACTATTTTTAAACTATCAAAATTCGAGGTCGCTCATGCGTCATATTATGGTTTTATTTATTTTTTTAATTGCGTTCACTTTGGCCCCTAGCAGTTATGCAAAAACAGTCAAAACCCATTCTATTATTGACGCTAATGAGATTATTAATAATGGTGATATTTGTTGGTACGACAACAAACGTTATAGTGAAGGCGCGCTGGTACAAGTACATTCTTTTACCTTAGTGTGCGCTGCTAATAACCCGCAGCATAATAACAGTGAGCTAATTTGGCTAAAATTAGATAAAAAAGGCAATATTGTTTATCCCACAAAGCCTAAAACCATTACGGTCAATTAGCGCTAAAAGAGGATTTACGCTACAATGCGCACAGTTTAAATAAGTAGTATGGCTATGGATAATCAACCAAAAAATCCTCTTCATGGGGTAACGTTAGAACAAATTTTAGTAGAGCTTGAGCAGCGCTTAGGGTTTAAAGCCATGGGCGAGCAAGTAAACATTAAATGTTTTACCGACTCACCGAGTATTAAATCAAGCTTAAAATTTTTGCGTAAAACCCCTTGGGCTCGCGATAAAGTTGAAGCTCTCTACTTACATACGTTAAGTAACAAACCGCTGCGTAAACCCAAAAGCGCTCAGCGCCCTAAGCCTGCCAGCCAAAGCGATAGCAGTGGTTTTGTTTGGCCAAGCATTAAAAAGTAATACACAAAAATGCACGTTAAATACGTGCATTTTGTATTTTATAACTCCTTACTAATTACTTTTAACGAGGCAGGGTCAACTGTAATAGTAAGCGTATCCGCTGTTTTTATTTCACCATCCAGTACATACTTAATTTCTTCGTCTGCGGTTATCGTTACTTTTTTAGCGTTGGTATGATGCGAGCTAATTGCTAAATGCGTTTGTGTAATACTACTAAACATAAGTTCAGCAATGCTTAACACGCGGGTGGTGTTTTCATCACTAGGTAGCAGCCAATTAATGTCTAATAGGCCATCTTCGTGATCGGGCTGACCACCTCCTTGGGCTAATAACGTAGTAAATGGCGCAGCATTAGCCACAATAAAACTATTTGTATTTACCTCCTGCGTTTGATTATCATCAAGGGTGACATAAAGGGTTTGCGCTTTTTGCTCACTAAATGCCTGAAAAAAACCACTTAAATAGGCAAGCTGACCCGATTCGTTTTTTGAGTCTCTATCTGCTTTTTCTACCATTGATTGCTCATAACCAATCCCAGCTAACAACAGCATAAGCTCGTCATTACAATAGGCCGTATCAATTGTTTGGGTTTGCCCATCAATAATAAGATCGCAGGCCTGCTCAACAGGAATGATTTTAGAGCTAATCCCCATAAGCACATGCGCTAATGCATTGGCTGTGCCCATTGGGATAATACCCAGCTTGCACTGAGTGTTTACCAACACACTTGCTACTTCTGTCACGGTTCCATCGCCGCCACAGGCAATTATTATATCTGGCTTATCTTTAATGGCTTGTTTAGCAAGCTCAATACCGTCTATTTCTTTGGTGGTGGTTAATACTTCTAAATCATAATACGCCGACAACCTAGCCACTATTAAATGCTCTTTGTCTTGCCACATTTTGGTACCCGACACGGGGTTTGCAATAATAACGGCTTTGTTTTTAATAACTAGCTCGCCCTTTTTATGTCGCTTTGCTAAATGACGAAGCTGATGCTTATTAAGATTTGCGGTTTCGCGGGTTTCTTTTATTTGCGCGAGCACTTGGTGAACATCGGCGTTTTTATCTTGGCTCAGTAAATACGCTGCCATAACAAATACCGAACGCCCTCTGCCCAGTGCACAGTGAACTACCACGCGGCGGTCTTCTTTAATATGATGATGTATCCAGTTAATGGCTTGGTTTAATTGCGAATGGGTAGGCACACTATGATCAAGCACCGGAATATTTAAATAGCTAATATTTTCTTGTGTAGAGCTCCATTCTAAGCCATCAAACTCACACGTTACATCTAATATTGCCGTTATGCCGTTTTCTTTTAACGTATCTATATCAGAGGGGAACAATCGGCATGCTAAAAATAAATGGTCGTTAATTTTTTGAATGGGAGGGACTTTATCGTGCTTGCGAGAATACGCATTGTAAATTTGAGCACCCAGTAAAAAAGGCACAAATGCCCAGCGAATATAAAATGGGATGACACCATTTTCACGCTTTCTAAAAATTTTCGCCAAATTAAAAATGTAAGCACCACTGACAAGAATTAACGACAATGCACTCCAGTAAAATACCACTGCAAAATATACCGAGTTAACCTCCCACCCTATAAATATAAAAATTAACGCTAAAATTAAATAACTCGTTGCAGCCCACATATTTTCTCCTTTATTTTTACTGTTTTGGCACATTTTTTTACAGCTGTGTATAAGTGTAGTAGCAATTTACACGCCAACAAAAGTTGTTTTTTAGGAACAAAAACAACACTAAGTAACTGATATAAAATAAATAAAAGTAGCTAGCTTTAGCTGTATTCGCATATTAGGCGCTTTTTACACAGTAATCGGTCATTTTTTCTCACTACTCAAAGGTAACTGTTTATATTTAAAACTTGTTTCAATGTGTACAGCAGCTAATATAAATGTCAGCTTAAAAGTTTTTGCATCCAATCACTCTTTTCACACGTTTATTGAGAGTGTGTTTATCTTTATTGGTTAAATTTATAACAGCCTGTTTAATCTCTATTTCAAAGCGATTAAGTTGCGCTTAAATAAAACAATTTTTAATTCACGAAGCCCAACACACCTCGGTAATAATAAAAACAACAGGAACCTTATGGAAAACGACAATTTACTTCCTCTTTTGTGTAAAACAGCACAGGGTAACAAAGCCGCGTTTGCTGATTTGTATCAGCAAACAAGCGCAAAGCTTTTTGCGATTAGTTTAAATATGCTGTCAAACCGCGCGCACGCAGAAGAAGTACTGCAAGAGGCATTTATAAAAATTTGGCATAACGCGTCAGAGTACAACTCATCTAAAGGCACAGTTATTAGCTGGATGATAAGCATTGTGAGATACCGCAGCTTAGATGCATTGCGTTATCACAAGGTAAGAAAAGAGCAGGCAATGGGTGACGATGAATACGATGAACAAGCTGTCGATGTTAGTTACGACGAACAAACCAAACTTGTTAATTGTATTGAGCAACTTGACCCCCAACAAAAACAAGCCATTCATTTAGCCTATTACAAAGGGCTAAGCCATGGTGAGTTAGTCAATCACATAGAAACGCCCTTAGGCACAGTTAAAAGCTGGATCAGGCGTGGTTTGCAGCAGTTGCAGAGGTGTTTAACATTATGAATTATAATAAACCAGAATTACTTGATGCTTTAGCAGGGCAGTATGTATTAGGTACTTTAAAAGGCCTGGCACGAAAACGTTTTCAGCGCTTAATGCTCAGCTTACCGCAAGCCCGAGAAGCCACTATAATGTGGGAGCAAAATTTAAATGATTTAGCCAGTGCAATTACACCTCAAACACCCAGCGCGCAAGTGTGGCAAAATATTTTAAATACATTAGAACACACCAACCAACCCGTTAAAACGGTCATCAAACCAGCTACATCGCTATGGCGCAATTGGTCATTTATAGCCACAGCTGCCTGTATTATCTTAGCATTTTTGGTTATTCAGCCCACAACTCAGCCCCAATACAGCCAACAAATTGCAGTAGTACAAAATCAAGATAAGCAATCACTGTGGTTTATTAACGTAGATGAGCAAACATTATCGGTTAAAGCCAGTGATAAACTCGTTGCGCAAACCGATAAAGACTACGAGCTGTGGATGATTTTAAAAGGGCAAGACACGCCAATTTCGTTGGGTCTACTGCCTAAAAACGGTGAAAAACAGTTACTCAAAGGCACGCGCTTTAAGGCACAAGACATTGCCCTACTCGCTGTTAGCTTAGAGCCTTTAGGTGGCTCGCCAAACGGCCTACCAACACAAGTACTGTACACGACAGATTTAGTTATTTTATAACTAAATAAACGCGACTGGTTGGTCAAACTTTGTTTGGCCAACCTTTTTATTTACCTTGGGTAACCATTAATATTTGATTAAACTAAAGTAGACTTAATCGCAGTGCGATGCTTATCATATTGTGTGCTCAATACCTGCTGCGTTATTTTAATTGCATACACCCCCTGTAATAAGTATAAAACCAAACCGCTTCAGCCCCTTAACACTCTCTTATCACTTCCTTATCTAAATGCAAAACAGCCTGCTGAAAATTTAATCTTGAACGTTAAACACCCCTTTATTAACAAAATAAAAAAATATTTAACTTTTTTGCATCCATTGTGCTTTTTGTTTCGTTATTAGTTATGACTCCAATCAAAACTAAAGGAAAAAGTCATGAAAGCTTTAACTCCATCTATACTCGCAGTAGTAGTATGCAGTACCTTAGTAAGCACCTCTAGCGAGGCATCAAGTCATCGTGAAGCGCCGAACATTAGCCGCTTTCCAACCTTAGACTCTACCGACTTTTACGTATTTAATAGTTATGAAGCAGGCAGAGACGACTACGTTACATTTATTGCCAACTATATTCCTCTACAAGATGCCTACGGCGGCCCTAACTACTTTGCTATGGACCCAGATGCAACCTACAGTATTCATATTGATAACGACGGTGATGCAGTTGAGGATATTACCTTTGCTTTTAATTTTACCAGTATGCTGCCAAACGATAATCAAGGCGTGCAATTAACCGTTGGCCCAGAAGATAATCAGCGTACTGTATCTGTACCTCTTAAAAACGTTGGTGGTGTAGCAGCAGGTGATGATAGCGCCGCTAATTTTAGCGAGTCATATACACTCAGCATTATAAGCGGTCCACAACGCACGGGTACCAGTACAGCATTAAGTAATACCACCACCAGTTCAACCACGTTTAATAAACCGCTTGATTATATTGGTGACAAAACATTTGGTTCAATGGCTGATTACCAAACCTATGCAGATCAGTTTGTTTATCAAGTTTCGGTACCAGGCTGTGACAGTATGGCCAAAGTATTTGTTGGTCAGCGCAAAGACCCATTTGTCGTTAACTTAGGTAAAACATTCGATTTAGTAAATTACGTTCCCGTTGAAGGTGATAGTGCGCCAGGTGCTGGGGATGGCGGTGGTTTCCCTGGAGGGATTACACAAAGCAGTGAGAATGACGACCTCGTAGATAAAAACGTTACCTCAATTGCAGTTGAAATGCCTAAAAGCTGTATTGTAGGTGAAGGCAACGGCGTAATTGGTTCATGGACAACAGCGAGCCTACCTCAAGCACGCATTTTAAACCCTAACGCTAAATTTGCAGATAACGCGGTAAATGGCGGTGCATTAACGCAGGTTTCACGCCTAGGTAATCCATTAGTTAATGAGCTAGTTATTGGTATTAAAGACAAAGATACCTTCTCAACGGCTCACCCTAAAGACGATGCACAGTTTTTAGATTACGTTTCGCACCCGTCTTTACCAGAGCTGTTAAATATTTTATTTAAAGATGCAGTAAATACCACACTTGGCGCTAATTTAGAAACTCTTGCTCCAACTAACTTTCCACGTACTGATTTAATCACCGCATTTTTAACTGGTTTTGCAGGGGTAAACCAACAAGCCACCGTAACGCCATCAGAAATGCTACGTTTAAATACTGCAATTGCAGCGACAGCACAAACTGATCAGTCTGCATTTGGTGTAGCCGGTGATGATTTAGCAGGTTTTCCAAACGGGCGCCGTCCAGGTGACGATGTCGTTGATATTGCACTTCGCGTGGTAATGGGGCGTTTATGTCACCCTATTCCTGTAAATGGTGAAGACACCGACTTAGGTCTATGTACACCAGAGGATGCTGATGTAGGTACAGTGCCATTCACTGATGGTGCTCCAGTTGATGCGAGCATGATGGATGCCACTTTCCCATACTTAGCCACCCCACTTGCAGGCTCTAAATAAGGAGTAACGTATGCGTAATTTAAACCTTACCCATAGCAGTATATTGTTATGCGCTTTGGCACTAGGCGCGTGTAGCAGTGATGATGATAACAAACAACCCACACCGGTTGTAAATTCTGCGCCCAATGCTAGTGATGCAATGTTAACCACACAAACAGAAGTTGAAATTAACGACATGTTAGTGGCCACCGATGCTGATGGCGATACATTAACATACACATTAACTTCGCAGCCGACATTAGGTAACGCTGTAGTAAATAGCGATGGCAGCTTTACCTATACCCCAAACAAAGAAGCAACCGGTAGCGACAGCTTTATGTTTGGTGTATCAGACGGTGTTAACCAGCAAGTGACTGCAGCGGTAAATATAACCATTGAAGCACTGCAAGTGGACTTTGCACAATTTGCAAGCGATGCATTTAATCAAAGCCCCACTGCGCAACCGCTATCTACCAACGGACGTGTCTTTATCAATACAGACACAGACGTAAGCGGTATTTCATCAGGCGCTTCTGGTAACTAACTCAGTAAGTAAATTAAGCTGATGGCCATGGATGGCTTTTTTAAGAGGATAAAACAATGCGCAGTCATTATAAAAAAATGCTCTTTGTTTTTTGCGCTGCACTGTGTGTAAATAACGTGCTTGCAAAACCAATTACCCCAAAAGATAACGCAATTATTGCCTCAAGCAATGCAACATTAAGTGCTAATTTAACCCTTGAGCAACTCACTGCGCTGGTGCTAAATAGCCAATACATAGGCCAAACAGAGCGCTATCAAGGTGTATTAAAAAAACGCTTAAAAAACCTATATACCGCTTCTGCAACTGCACAAAGCGGTTATTTATATGCACGGGTACTTCAAAAGGAGCATGCGTTTTCGCGTGCCATAGACGTTGCTAATAACGTATTAAAAACCCAGCCAGATCATGTAAACACCCATTTATTACTCGCTAATATGTTGATGACACAAGGCAAATTTGAACAAGCTAAGCGCCATTGTGTGGCATTAATTGGTAACACCAGCCTATTAACGGCCAGCACGTGTGTGCTAGATGTACAAAGCCAACAGGGCAAACTGAGTGAAAGCTATCACGCGTTAGTTAAGCTTACGCAAAACAAAAACAGCAGCTTAGCGACAAAACATGTGCTCAGCGAAATGGCGTTTAGACTCAATAAATTCACCCGTGCGCAGCAGCATATAAATAATATTGATTTAAACACAGCCCCAGTGAGCCTTATTGTGCTGTGGGCCGATATTCAACTGCAGCAAAACAACCCTGAAAAAGTGCTTAATACACTCGGTAAACTTGCCAATAGCCACTCATCGCTTGAAGACGCTATTTTGCTCAAGTTAGCCATAGCTGAAAAACGCAGTAATAAGCACACTAATACGGTGTGGCAACCGCTCATGCAACAGCGCGTAAAATTACGTGAACAACGCCAAGATACCTTCCATGCCAACGACTTAGCTAACTACTATATTCATGTACAAGCAAACCAAGCCAAGGCACAATACTGGGCAAATATAAATTGGCAGCAAGCAAAAATGAGTACAGATAAACACTTACTAAGCCAAGCAAATACGATGGTTAGGGATTCTTTATGAGTAAAATAAACGCGTTATTTGTTTTATTTATAGTTGCACTATTTGCCAACTTTAGTGTGCAAGCACATCAGTTGAGCACAAGCTATATTTCACTGGATAATACCGACAACGAAAAACAATATACAGGCACCTGGCAAATAAATATTAGCGATTTAGAACAGCACATTGCGCTTGATGTTAACCAAGACACACAAATAAGCTGGGGCGAATTAAAATCACAAAAATCAGCTATTAATCGCTATGCCAAAAATACTCTATTGGTTTTACAAAATGAGCAAACTTGCCTATTAACAATCACCGATAACTACCAATTAGATAATCATTTTAATGAAGCATATTTAGTGTTACCGCTAGTTTTTAGCTGTAACACTGATGCAGATGTAACGTTAACGTACCGCGCTTTTTTTAACCAAGACGCAAACCACAAAGTTATTGTAAATGTAAATCAGGTTTCGCGGGTTTTCACTATAGATGAGCAACAACACACTTTTACCACTGGGCAATCGAGTTATTTAACGACTTTTAACCAATATGTTTATCAAGGCGTGTTACATATTTGGATTGGTATTGACCATATTTTATTTTTAATTGCACTACTTTTAACCTGCGTTTTAACACGCAATGATAGTCACTGGCAGGCAATAGCAAGTAAAAAGCACATTATTAAGCACACTGCGTGGATTGTGACTGCGTTTACCCTTGCGCATTCACTTACCCTTACTGCTACGGCTCTTAATCTTGTTTCGCCAAGTAGCCGCTGGGTAGAGCTAGGTATTGCAATCTCGGTATTATTTGCGGCTTTAAACAATGTATGGCCGGTTATATTACGCCTTGGCTGGCTTACTTTTGCGTTTGGTTTGTTACATGGAATGGGCTTTGCCAGTGTACTGGGTGAGCTTGGGCTCTCGAGCGATTATCAATTGCTCAGCATTTTAGCGTTTAACTTAGGTGTAGAGCTTGGGCAGCTGAGTATACTGTGTATTGCACTGCCGGTGTTACTAACAATGCGCAATAAACCTATTTACATAAAATGGGTGATGCCAATTGGCTCTCTTGCAATCGCTGCAATGGCGCTATTGTGGTGCGTAGAGCGCATTTAGCATTAAAAAAGCGAGTCGTTTGACTCGCTTTTTAGTTTTCTATTACTTGGTTTTATCAAACGGCATTAGCAAGGTTTTCATCGCAGGCCTTAGCGCGATTAACACCGTTTCTTCGGTGAGCTCAGGGTAGAGCATCTTACGAAGCAGTAACCCCGCCATCATCGAAAAAATAACGTTAATGCGGCTTTCAAGCTCGTGTTCATCAGTGTCTTTAAGTGCACTACGTTCACTGGTGAGTAGTTGGCGCATGCGCCCCCGTGCTTGAATATCCATATCTCGTAAAAGCGAGGCCACTTTACTATTGCGACCCGCTTCCGCCATCATGTCTAAATCAACCACACAGGCACCGGTATCCATATGCCTTTGTACACCAATGTTTAAGCCATCTATAAGCGCTTGTAGAACATCACCTGGGTGATCTTCAAACTCCTGAAAGATAGAAAACATTTCTTCCATGTCTTTAGCAATAATACTTTCAATTATTGCCTCTTTGCTTTCAAAGTAGTTATATATATGCCCAGCGCTCATGCCTGCCGTACGGGATATTTCGGCCATGCCTGCGCCATGATATCCCTTGCGTTTAAAACACTCTGAGGCAGCACTAAGCACCTGCTCTCGCCTAGCTTGTGCTAATGCTGGGTCTATATGCCTTTTAGCTTTCGTGCTCACAACCCTACTCCGGTATTAAGCGCATATTTAATACAGCGTAAGCTCATTGCATAGCTTAACTTAACAACACCTTTCATTTTACTGCTCTTGCACAGGTGTTTTAGCTATATTCCAGCCGCCACCTAAAGCTTTATACAAATTAATTTGGCTGGCAAGGTAAGCCTGCTGACCTGTTATTAACTGCTGTTGAGCCGAGTACCACGTACGCTGTGCATCAAGTACCTGTAGGTAGCTATCAGCGCCTTTTTCGTAACGCATTTTTGATAAATCGTACGTTAGCTGACGCGAACTAATTAGCATATCGAGGGCATCAAGTTGCTCTTTGTAGCCTTCTCTATCTGCTAATGCATCGGCGGTTTCACGAAACGCATTTTGAATTTTTTGCTGGTACGTCGCCACCGCAATTTCTTGATCGGCCTTTGCCACATCAAGGTTTGCCTGATTACGTCCCATAGTAAAAATTGGTAAGTTGATTGACGGTACAAAGCTCCACGTCCCTGAGCCTGAATCAAACAAGCCACTTAAATCACTAGACGTACTGCCCGCAGTCGCGGTTAAGCTAATGCTTGGGTAAAACGCCGCACGCGCTATACCTATATTCGCGTTAGCGGCTAATAAAGCATGCTCAGCGGCTTTAATATCAGGGCGCTGCGTTAATAAATCAGAGGGTAAACCAACAGGTACTTCTGGTAAATCCAGTAAATTAGTTAACGAGTTAGTCGGTAATAAATCACTCGATACAGGACGCCCTACCAGTAAATCTAACGCGCTTTTATCACGTTTTAACAAGCGTTTATATGTTGCTATATCTACTTTTGCAGTGGCAACCGTACTTTTAAGCTGCTCAAGCGTAATTGCCGATGTAGCGCCTAAATCAAAGCTTTTTTGCGTAAGCGAGAGCGACTCCTGCTGCGAGCTTAATGTTTCTTTAGCAAGCTCTAATAGCTGCAAGTCAGTTGCGTAGTTTAACCAAGCATTGGCAAGCTCAGCAATGAGTGAAATTTGCGTGCTGTATTGCGTAAGCTCAGTGTTATAGAGGTTTTGCAGGGCTTGCTCTGACTGGTTACGTACCTTGCCCCAAATATCTAATTCATAAGAGGTAATACCAACCGTTGCGCTGTACTGTGAGCTAATACCTGCTTCACCCGTACTGGTTAAATCAGCCGGTAAACGTTGGCGCGTAGCCCCACCATTAAAATCTAATGAAGGGTATAAACCCGAATCTTCAATTTGGTATAAACCTCGTACACGCTGCACATTTAATACCGCAATTTGCATATCTTTATTATGCTCAAGGCTTAAGCTAATCAAGGTTTGCAATTTTTCATCATTAAAAAATTGCTGCCAATGTAACTGCTGCGCTGCTGCTTGCTCAGTGTCAGATACATAAGTATCTGGCACTGGTAAAGCAAGCTCTTTTTGCTCAGGGGCTAGTTGGCAGCCACTTAAAACAACTAATGTAATTGCGCTTAAAGTGAAGCGTTTAATGCTCATTGTGCGCTCTCCTTCTTATCGTCGGTGTTTTTCATTGGAAATACACGACGAACTAAAACAAAGAATAACGGCACAAATACCACCACTAGAATAGAAGAGGCAAGCGTACCACCTATAATCGAAATACCCAGTGCATTTTGCGCTCCTGAACCGGCACTTGAGGCAATAGCAAGCGGTATAACACCACAAATAAAGGCCATTGAGGTCATTAATATTGGACGTAAGCGTAAGCGTACTGCTGCAATAGCCGCATCGACCAACCCTAAGCCTTCTTGCATTTTATGAATCGCAAATTCTACGATTAATATTGCATTTTTAGAGGCTAATCCTATGGTGGTTAATAAACCTACCTGAAGATAAATATCGTTAGATAAACCTGCCATTACCGCGGCAACCGTAGCTCCAAATATACCTAATGGCACAATAAGCATAACCGCAAATGGTACAGACCAGCTTTCATAAAGCGCTGCTAAACATAAAAATACAAACAATAGCGATAAACCGTAAAGTAACGGGGCTTGGCCACTGCTAGAGCGCTCTTGAAACGAAATACCCGTCCACTCAGAGGCAATTCCATTAGGAAGTTGTTTAACTAAGCGCTCCATTTCATCCATTGCTTGGCCAGTACTGTAACCTGGTGCAGCAGTACCTTGAATTTCCATTGCTGAAAAGCCGTTATAACGCTCAAGACGTGGTGAACCATAGGTCCAATACGAACTTGCAAAGGCTGAAAATGGCACCATATCGCCGCTGTCATTACGTACATACCACTTGTTTAAATCCTCTGGCACCATACGTCCTTGCGCTTCACCTTGAAGGTAGACCTTTTTAACGCGGCCACGGTCAATAAAGTCATTAACGTAACTACTACCCCACGCAGTTGATAGCGTGCTGTTAATATCAGCCTGAGACACACCCAGTGCTTGTGCTTTAGCAAGGTCAACATCAAGTTGCAGCTCGGGCATATCTTCTTGTCCGTTAGGGCGTACACCCGCCAAAATTGGGCTTTGACTCGCTAAACCAAGTAATTGATTACGCGCTGCTAATAAAGCATCGTGGCCAAGTCCAACCCTGTCTTGTAAGAAAATATTAAAACCATTTGCAGTACCTAGCTCAACAATGGCTGGCGGCGGGAAAGCAAACACAAACGCTTCTTTAATCGTTGAGAAATAGCCCATTGCTTTACCTGCCACACCTTGCACAGATAAATCATCACGTTCGCGCTCATCCCAATGCTTAAAGTTTACAAACCCTATTGCTGAGTTTTGACCAGAACCTGCAAAGCTAAATCCGGTTACCGTAAAAATACCGTTAACAGCTTCAGATTGATCGTTTAAATAGTGGTTTTCTACTTTTTTAACCACTTCTAATGTTTCTTCGGTAGTTGAGCCTGCAGGCAGTGAAACCTGGTTAAACAAAATACCTTGGTCTTCATCAGGTAAAAACGCTGTAGGTAGGCTTGAAAAGATATACACCATGCCCGCAACAATAAGGCCATAACATAAAAGGTAGCGCTTAGATAAGCGGATCATACGGCTTACAAAACTTTGCGCGCCGGCATTTGTTTTATCAAACCCGCGGTTAAAACCACTGAAAAAACGGCCAAACATCGAGCTATTATCATGCACGTGGCTAGGCTTTAAAAGCGTGGCACACAATGCAGGTGTTAAAATAAGTGCTACTAATACCGAGAGCCCCATTGCTGATACCAGCGTAATAGAAAACTGACGATAAATAACACCGGTAGAGCCACTAAAGAACGCCATCGGAATAAATACAGCCGACAGCACCATGGCAATACCTACTAGCGCGCCTTTAATTTCATCCATCGATTTACGTGTTGCTTCAAGCGCAGAGAGTTTTTCTTCACTCATTACACGCTCAACGTTTTCTACTACAACAATCGCATCATCAACCAGTAGACCTATGGCAAGTACCATCGCAAACATGGTTAATGTATTTATTGAATAGCCAAACGCGTACAAAATACCAAAAGTACCTAACAACACCACAGGTACAGCTATAGTTGGAATAAGCGTAGCGCGGAAGTTTTGTAAAAACAGATACATAACAACAAATACCAGCACAACCGCTTCTATTAATGTATGCACTACTTTTTCAATCGATAACGAAACAAACGGAGTAGTATCATAAGGAACAACAACATCTAAGCCTTCAGGAAAAAACGCTTTTAACTCTTCAATAGCAGCTTTTACACCTTCTGCGGTATCGAGTGCATTTGCCCCACTGGCAAGCTTAATACCTAAGCCTGATGCTGGTTGTCCATCGTAACGCGCTACAACACGATAGCTTTCACCACCAAGCTCTACACGGGCTACATCTTCAAGGCGTACAAACGAGCCATCGGCGTTTGCCTTAACTATAATGTCTTCAAACTCTTTTGCTGTTTGTAAACGGCTTTGTGCAGTAACGGTAGCATTAAGTTGCTGACCTTCAACCGCAGGCATGCCGCCTAATTGCCCAGCAGACACTTGGGCGTTTTGAGCACTGATTGATGCACTAATATCAGCAGGGGTTAACTTGTAATTTTGCAGCTTAGCTGGGTCTAACCAAATACGCATAGCATACTGAGAACCAAACAGCTGAACCTCACCTACCCCTTCAACACGCGAAACAATATCTTGAACATTAGATGACACATAATCACCAATATCGATATTCGTCATGCTGCCATCTTTTGATACAAAACCCAGTACCATTAAAAAGTTACGTGCAGACTTAGCCACCGATACACCTTGCCTTTGCACTTCTTCAGGTAGCAAAGGAGTGGCTGTGGCTAACTTGTTTTGCACTTGTACCTGTGCAATATCCGGGTCAGTTTCGGCGCTAAATGAAAGCGTAAGGGTTGCTGAACCACTCGACTCAGAAGTCGATGACATATATAGCAAACCATCAAGGCCTTTCATTTTTTGCTCAATAACTTGGGTAACCGTATCCTCTAGGGTACGTGCTGATGCGCCCGGGTATGTTGCAGTAATACTAATTGCCGGCGGGGCAATTGACGGGTACTGAGCTATTGGTAAACTTTGAATAGCTAAAACACCTGCAAGCATAACCACGATAGCAAGTACCCATGCAAAGATGGGTCTGTCGATAAAAAATCGTGACATTAAAACTCTCCGTTATTGCGCTTTGTCAGCTGTTGCTGATGGTGAAACTTCAGTCGGTGTTACCGGCGCTCCAGGGCGAATTTTTTGTAACCCTTCAATAATCAGTTTATCGCCATCGCTTAGCCCGTCGGTTACTAACCAGTTTGAACCAATCGTTCTGTCTACTTTTAAAACGCGGCTTTCAACGGTGTTTTCTTTGCTAACAACCATGGCTGTTGGCTCGCCTTTTGTATTACGGCTAACCCCACGTTGCGGCACTAAAATAGCGTCTTGTTTTACGCCCTCAACCACAGAGGCACGCGCATACATGCCCGGTAATAATAACTTATCAGGATTTGGGAATTTAGCGCGTAAGGTAACCGACCCTGTGCTTGGGTCTACAGTCACTTCAGAGAACTGTAACGTGCCTTTAAGTGGGTAAGTTGAGCCATCTTCCATTTGCAGTTCAACATCTGTTTGCGATTGTGAATCAACACTCAATGAACCTGAAGAAATAGCTTTTTTAAGTTGAGTTAGCTCGTTGCTTGATTGGGTTAAATCAACATAAATAGGGTCAAGCTGGGTCACTGTTGCCAGTGCTGTTGTTTGATTAGCGCTAACAAGCGCACCAACAGTAACGCTCGATTTACTAATTTGGCCACTGATTGGAGAAGATACATGGCTGTAGTCTAGGTTAATTTGCGCCGATTTAAGCTGTGCTTTTGCCGTTAATAGCTCTGCTTGTGCTTGCTTTTGCGCTGCATCTGCTTCGTCAAAGTCTTGCTGACTTACGGCTTTAATTTTTAAAAGCTCGCTATAACGCGACGCTTTTGATTTAGTGCTGGCAATACTTGCCTCAGCGCGGGCCACAGCTGCTTCGCTTGCTGCTAGGTCAGCTTCAAACGTAGCGGGGTCAATTTGATAAAGCGCTTGGCCTTGCTTAACTTGAGCACCTTCTTTAAATAAACGCGATTGCACAATGCCACTTACTTGCGGGCGGATTTCCGCAATTTGAAAAGCACTAATGCGACCGGGAAGCTCCTTTTTTAGTGTAAGCGCTTGGCTTTTTAATGTAATTACACCAACAGGTACTGCTTGTGGAGCTGAAGCTTGTTGCGAGTCAGCTGCTTGGTCGCAACCTGTTAAAGCAACAGATCCAACGAGGGCTGTTAATACAAATAAAGCGATGCGAGAACGCTGCATGTTAAATACCTTTTAGTCTATTTATGTCTAGAGTGAACGATCATTCTAAAGTAAATCTAAACGAGAATAAATTAAAACGGGTGCAAATTTACACTAACTTACAGTTGCAAAATTAAACTACGCCATAGGTTGTAGAAGGTGTTAATTTGATGAAAAATAAAACGGACAAGTATGAAAAATAAACTTTATTGCGGTGCGTTATTTATTAACCTGCAACAAAAAAGCCAAGCTAAGCTTGGCTTTAATACAAATTTATAACTATTTACTTATACGAGACACCAACAATTGCTCAACCCTTATGCCCTCAACATCAACCACCTCAAATTTAAAGCCATTAAAGGTAAAGTGCTCAGCACGTTTAGGTATACGCTTCATTGTGTATATTAAAAAGCCAGCCACGGTTTCAAAGTGCATTTGATCGGGAAATTCTTCAATGTCTAATACTTTTGCTAAATCAGAAATCGGGGTTAAGCCATCCACTAACCATGAGTGCTCATCGCGGGCAATAATAAGTTCATCGCCTTGATGGGTAATTAAATCTCCCATAAACCCTTTCATTAAATCTTTTACGGTAACAATACCGACTAACAAGGCATATTCATTTACTACCACAGCAAACGGTTTAGCTGCACTTTTAAATGCATTTAGCGCCTCAGACAGGCTTAGGGTTTCTGGTAAATAAAACACGTCTGTTTCAATCAGCTCTTGCTTAATATTAGCTGGCTCACCTTTTAGTACTTGTCGTAGTATATCTTTTGACTCAACAGAGCCGTGTAATTTATCTAAATTACCCGAGACCACTAAAAAATGATTATGGGGGTTTTCAATAATTTTAGTGGCTATATCGTGGCTGCTTTCATTTAAGTCAAAATAAACTATTTGGTCGCGTGGGGTCATTACACTTGATAAAAAGCGTGCTTCTAGTTCAAACACATTGCCAATTAGCTCATACTCTTGTTGTTGTAAGCTGCCGTATTCTGCGCCCGCGTCCATCATCGCCACAATGTCTTCGGTGGTAACAATGTCTTCTCGCTCTGCGGGTACTTTAAATAAACGCAGTACAAAATTAGTTAAACCATTAAAAAACATCACTAATGGCGTAAGTGCAAAAGTAACCCATCGCATTATTGTTACCACACGCACAGCCACCGCTTCGGGCATGATCATCGCTAAACGCTTTGGCATTAAATCAGCAAATAATATAAACAGCGAGGTAATGGTAAAAAACGAAAATAAAAAGCTAATTTTTTCAAGGTGTACACCTTGATAAAAAAGCACCAAGATACTTTGTACATAAGGCGATAGCGCTTGTTCGCCCACTATTCCGCCTAAAATAGCAATCGCGTTTAGGGCAATTTGGATCATCGCAAAAAACGCCCCAGGGTTTTCTTGCAGTTTTAATACCGCGGCCGCGTTATCACTGCCTTCATCGGCCATTACCCGCAGTTTAATTTTACGCGACGCTGCAATAGCAATTTCCGACATGGCAAACAACGCACTGATCAAGATCAATAAGCTAATCCCGATTAAATCACCCATTTAACGCTCCAAAAAGTTAGCGCTTTTTCAATAAAAAGCAGCTGATTATAGACGCTTTTTTAAACGCGGCAATTTATATTTATGCTTTTACAGGCTAAATTAATAAGCCATTGAATTAGCGTTGTTTATTTTTCTTTTTTGCTTCATCGAATGCCAGCGAAAGTCTGTCTTGTAGGCTTTGCGGCATGTTTTTATTACACGCAAAGTAAAGGGGGGAGTGTTGTGTATTGAGCGTAAATATAGGCTCTAATAATTTAAGCTTTGGCTCAAACTGTGCGCGGTAGTTAAATTGTTTTTTACTTAAAATAACAAAGTCGAGAATATCGTGCCGTGTGCTTATTAATTTATCTATTTTGTCTAAGCTATCAATTATCAATAAGTTTTTAGCCTCACTAAAGCCACGCTCTAGCAAATAATGGTGGCTAAAATTATCCCTAAGCACCGCTGTTTTATATTTTTTAGCATCGTTAAGCGTTTTTAAGCGAATGTTACGTGATTTAAGGGCATAAATAGCAGAGTCAAAACTTTCAAGCTCAGCCACCCAGCTAAACTTATCTTCTCGCTTTGGTAGCCTTACAATAGAAAATATACAGGTATTCGTATCTCTTAATACTGCGTTATAAGACACAGCCCAACTATGCGCTAACATAGTGTATTTAATATCTGTATTGGCGAGCGCGTTTCTCACTTTATCTACAGAGCGCCCTGCAAGTTGGTTGTTTTCGTCAATGTATTGAAAATCGGGGAATACTTCGGTCACTATTGTAATTTCAGCTGCATTGAGCCTTATGCATGCAAAACACAACAAAAATAAGTACAGCTTCATTTAGCTTCGCCTCAAAACTAAAACAGATATACACCAACTATAGCCGAGGGTAACCGAACCGCTAGTTTTTAACCTAGCCCTATACGCTGATAGGACTAGATTTTTTAAAGACTAACCTGCTATCTATTCATTGCACTAATTAAGAACGCTGAAATTTTAGCGCCTTCACGTAATGTTGTTTCTGAACTTGCTTGGCCTACTAATGAGCTGTCGGTAAATGGCGCTATTTCCATCATGTCGGCGCCAGTAATTGGAAACTCATCGGCAATAGCTTGTAAAATATCCAGTGCATGTTGCGGGGTTAAGCCGTTATCTTCTGGTGTGCCCGTGGCTGAGGCAAATTCGGCATCGAGTGCATCTATGTCAAAGCTTACGTACACTTCATCTACTTTATCGGCTTTAAGCTGCGCAATGGTTTCATCAGCAACCGCTTTTGCACCACGCTCTATAATTTCATTAGCCCAATGTTGTTTTACACCAAAGGTGCTTTCCCAGTGCGATTTAGGTTTACCGCTTGAGCGAATACCAAACTGGATTAAATGATGCGGTGCAGGTAAAAACTCTAATATATGCGTACACCACGAGCCAAAGCATAAATCTATCCCTAAGCGCTCTACTAATAAATCGGTATGCGCATCAAAATGAATAATAGCGGTACGTTTACCTTGCTCACGCTTAGCTTTTAAATACGCTTTAGTTAGCGGGTAGCTAATTGAGTGATCGCCCCCAATACCAAATATGCCTTTATCTTTAAATGTGGCGTAAAAGCTGTCACACACATCTTCGGTAATAGAAAGCGGGCTTACGTAGTAATCATCGTTTTTATCGCCGTATAGGGCTTTTTGGCAGTTTGAAATAGTGGTGTCGTTTAAGTATTTATCATGCAATAAATGCGGTATAACACGCACATCACCTAAATCAAAAGAGCGGCACTGGGTTTGCTGATCAATCAAGGCTGAGCGTAAAAATAATGGCCCCCAGTTTGCGCCACGTAAAATACCGCCGCCACAATCTGAGCTAATACCTAACATAACCGCTTTGTGAGGAGATTCGGGTAATTGTGTTAAAGAATCGCGCCACAAAACATCAACATTTTCGCTTTGCCCATACAATTTATTACGTAATGCCGCTTTACGCTCTTTCGCGGTATTAACTGTAAATACACCATCGCCAGGTGCACATAAACAGTGCTCTACTTTACGTTTAAACGCGTCAAATTGTGTGCTCATAATAAATCCTATACTTGTGTGTTTTATTCATGTGGTTTTGATTAGTTATGCAAAAACTAAAATTATCGGCCTATTTGCAAATAACGCGTAATACGCTCACTTATTGCTCAAGCGTTATTTACACGCTTATTTAAAAGACGTTAAAATAAAGTCAAAATAAACCGTAACTGTTTGTTATTAAATAACTAAAAACGCTTTAAACCACGTATTGATAAATTTAAATTATCACCATAATCAATACATATAGACTCTCAATAAACAAGTCAACCACCCACCTTTTAACGAACTTTAAGCCTTTGATTTAATATTCAATGTGAATGAATAAAGCCATCATTTATAAGTATTTTTCAACATCGGACATACGTCCTGTACTTGGTTTACATTTGCCGTAATGATGCTAGATTGACAACAAATTTTTATAAAAAGGCTTAGTTATGGAAAAGGTATTTCACTTAGGATTATGTATTGACGATTTAAAAGGGGCTGAACTTGCTATTGTCCCTGGTGACCCAGATCGTGCTGCACGCATTTCTCAATTCCTAGACAACCCAACCTGCCTTGCTCAAACACGTGAGTTTCATGTTTATTTAGGCCAGTTAAATGGTCACTCTGTGGTGATTTGTTCAACCGGTATTGGCGGTCCTTCAACCTCTATTGCTGTAGAGGAGCTGGCACAGCTTGGCGTACGTACTTTCTTACGTATTGGTACTACTGGGGCAATTCAGCCACATATTAATGAAGGTGATATTTTAGTAAGCCAAGCGTCTGTCCGTTTAGATGGCGCAAGCCAACACTTTGCACCACTTAGCTACCCTGCGGTATCTGACTTTTTTGCCACTCAAGCTATGGTGCAAGCGTGTAAAAACCTAGATATCGACTTCCACATTGGTATTACTGCCTCAAGCGATACATTCTACCCAGGGCAAGAGCGTTACGATACGCATTCGGGTTATGTACCTAAGTCATTACAAGGTAGCTGTGAAGAGTGGCAAAACCTAGGCGTGATGAACTACGAAATGGAGTCTGCTACCTTATTTACCATGTGTGCAGCGCTAGGCCTTAAAGCGGCGTGTGTTGCCGGTGTATTGGTTAACCGTACTCGCCAAGAAATTCCAAATGTTGATCACGGTGAAATTGAGAAAAAATCTGTGGCTGTGGTATTAGAAGCTGCAAAAGTACTATTAGGCTAATGCCTTTTTAGCGCTTTAATAAAACGCATAAAGCACAGCAATTGCTGTGCTTTATTGTTTTTAGCTTAACCTGAACTCTGGTTACCTTAGCTTTGCGCTAATCACTTCTATTTCTGGCAAATTGCTAAAGCTTGCAAGTACCGCACGTGCTACTCCCCCTTGGTTTTCATGACCTTGGGTTTCTAACAGTGTAATTGCTTTAATTGTTTTATCGTTAAAGCTAAGACCCGCTAAAAACAACTGACTAAGCGCACTTTGTAGTGGCGAAAGGCTTGGGCTGTAAGCCGCGTTTTCTGCGTAACTGCCGTAAAAGTCACCATTATTAAAGGTGCTTATTTTAACTGCGCTAAAGTTGTTACTGTAAGGTACGTAGGCCATTAGCGCCATGGCTGCTAGTTTTTCATCAAGAGCTGTATCTGCAAATGTGTGTTGCTGCTGTTTTGGGTTAAACAGGCTAAAATCGTTGCCTAAATCTGTGGGGCCAAATGAATGCGGTAATAAATCAGCTAATTTAAAATGTTGCTCTGGTAGTAAAATATCAAACTCTTTTGCATCAGCCAGTTCGTTCATAAACTGCCTGCAATAACCACATGGGGCATCGCTAATTGCTATTTTTAGTATTTTTTTTGCGCCATTTAACCACGCATTGTTAATCGCTGACTGCTCTGCATGCACGACTAAACTAAGCGCTTGGTGATCAAACTCTACATTAGCACCAAAATAAAAATTTATATCACCTTGCTCATCAAGTGCTTTAACAATCGCTCCCACATGAAAATGAGAAACAGGAGCCACCGAAAATTCAGACGCTAAAGGCACCAAACCTTGTAATAACGAATCATCAGATACATTAAGTTGCGCGCATAATTGGCTAATATCGTTAGGATGTAAAATACCGCGCTGGGCTTTTAATTGGCTGCGTAATGCTTGAGTTTGCGTAACGCTTAGTGAGATATGTGAATTTGTGAGTGCTGTGTCTTGTTGCACAGTAAAAGTTGCTGATGCCATAACATATTATAATTATTTAATGGCTAAGTAGTTTAAAAGGTTAGGCGCCTAAATGCCAGCAAAAAAAGGGAGCACACTGTGCTCCCCTATTTTTTAGTTAAAGTTGACTAACCAGTATTGCGCATACCTGCAGCAATACCTGTCATGGTGATCATTAATGCATTATCAATATCACCTTCACTTACTTTATCGCTTGAGCGCGAACGACGCAGCAGCTCAACTTGCAGTACATTAAGCGGATCGGTGTACGGATTACGCAGCGCAATCGACTCTTTTATCCATGGTTGATCTGCCAATAAGCTATTTTGCGGGCTAAGCGATTGCACTAAGCTAATTGCTTCTTCTAGCTCTTTACGTAACGAAGTACCTAGTGGTTTGTACATGTCTTCCACCAGCGCGTTATCGTAATGCTCACTTAACCAGCTATCGGCTTTACTAAATACCATTTCTAGCATTTCAAGACGTGCTCTGAAAAATGGCCATTGCAGGCTCATTTCGTGCAGTGTTTCTATGCCGTATTTATCGAGTGCCGCTTTTAAGCCTGTTAATGCGCCAAGCCATGCAGGTAACATTAAACGGTTTTGACTCCATGCAAAAATCCATGGAATAGCACGTAAGCTCTCAACCCCACCATTTGGGTTACGTTTAGCAGGACGCGAGCCCAATGGTAATTTAGACAGCTCTAGCTCAGGCGTTGCCATTCTAAAGTAAGGAACAAAGTTTTCATCATGGCGAACCACATTACGATAGTGATCGCACGACTGCTCGCTTATCAACTTCATCACTTCACGCCATTCTTGCTTAGGCTCTGGCGGTGGTAATAAGTTACTTTGCAGTACGGCACCGGCGTAAATGTTTAAACTTTGCAGTGCTACATCGGGTAAACCAAACTTAAAGCGGATCATTTCGCCCTGCTCAGTTACACGCAAGCCACCTTTTAATGAACCAGGCGGTTGTGAATGCAGTGCTTGTGCAGCAGGTGCCCCACCGCGCCCTACCGTACCACCACGACCATGGAATAAAACAAGTTCAATGCCGCGCTCATCGGCAAGCTGCACTAGTTTATCCATTGCTTCGTACTGTGCCCAGCCTGCGGCCATCATGCCGGCATCTTTAGCTGAATCAGAATAACCAATCATGACATTTTGGGTATTTTTAATATGCCCGCGGTACCATACGTTATCAAGCAACGTGGTAATTACATCGCTACCAGCGTTTAAATCGTCAAGCGTTTCAAACAAAGGCGCTACTGGTAAATCAAACTGACAGCCACTTTCTTTTAAAAGCAGTTGTACAGCTAAAATGTCAGAGGCGGTACGCGCCATTGAAATAATGTACAAGCCAAATGTTTTTTCATCTTGCTTAGCTATTACATCAAAGGTGTCGAGTACTTCTTGCACCTCTGGACTTGGTTGCCAGTTTTTAGGAATAAGCGGGCGGCGAGAATTAAGCTCGGTAAGCAAAAATGCTTGTTTGTCTTGCTCTTGCCATTGGTTGTAATCGCCTAAGCCTAGGTGGCGTGTAAGCTCTGAAAACACATCGCTGTGGCGGTCTGAATCTTGGCGTACATCAAGTTTTGCCAAACGCAGGCCAAAGCTATTTATACGGTGCAGTAAGTCAAGTAATAAACCATCGGCGACAACTTTCATGTTGCATTTTAATAAAGAGCGATAGCATACCTCTACTGGGTGCTTGATTTGATTTATATCAGTGATTAAGTCTTCTGAATCGCTGCGCTTATTCTTAATTTTTGCACCTAAATGTACCACTGTTTCAGAGACTTGGTTTTTAAGCTTTTTAAGTACAGCGCGATAAGGTTCAAAGTCTTGTCCTGCCAGCTCAATTAGCTCATCGCTTGCATCTGACATGCTCAGCTCTGCGCTTAGCGTGTCAATATCACGGCTGTATAAATCAAGCGCCATCCAGCGACCATGGTCAAGTACTTGCTGTGTTACCTGTGCGGTTACAAATGGGTTACCGTCACGGTCTCCGCCCATCCAAGAGGTAAACTCAATGGGGCTGTAATCAATTGGGAGCTCTAAACTTAAATGCTCTTTAACTTGATCTGAAAACTCACGTAAAAAGCGTGGCACAGCATGCCATAAGCTGTTTTCAATAACAGCGTATCCCCATTTAGCTTCATCAACTGGGCTTGGGCGAGAACGACGAATATCATCGGTGTGCCATGCTTGACTGATAAGCTGAGCGATGCGATTTAAAATAGCTTCACGTTCGTGTGGTAAATTGTCTTTGCGCTCAAGCGAGGCTAAACAATCACTTAATTCTACGTGCTTATTAATAATGGTACGGCGCGTCACCTCGGTTGGGTGAGCGGTTAATACTAAGTTTATGTGGAGTTTTGAGAGTGTTTCGGCCAGATGATTACTATCTAATTGGCCTTCTTTTGCTTTTGCAGTTAACGTTTTTAATGTTTGAGTGAGAGGATTTAGTTGGCAAAAACCAACATCATTAAAACGCGAAACAGTGTGGAACTGCTCTGCTACATTAGCTAAATTTAAAAAATGATTAAATGAACGGGCAACCGGTAAAAGCTCTTCATCACTAAGCGCATGTAGTACCTCAATTAGCGCTTGTCTGTCGTCTTCGTTACCACTGCGAGATGACTTTGATAAAGCACGAATTTCCTCTACTTTATCTAAAATCGCTTGGCCTTGGGCATCTTTAATAGTTTGTCCTAGTAGCTGCCCAAGTAAATTAACATTACCTCGCAAGGCGGCATATTGTTCACTCATTTCTCAGTCTCCTTTGTTTCATGGAATGCTATTAATATCATCATGAGCGCAGATTTAATAGATCCATTTGCAATGGTGAATCGTAATTAGCTATATGTAAATTATTAGAAAACGGCTTTTATGATCATTTTTTACGACGCCAGCTGCCCGCTTTGCAATACCGAAATGCAGCACCTTAAAGATGCTGATACTAAACATAAAATTGTTTTAGAAGACCTTAATAGCCACGATTTTAGCGCACGTTATCCAAGTGTTAATAAAAACAAGGCCATGGCTATATTGCATGCACAGTTACCAACTGGCGAGATAATTTACGGCTTAGATGTTACCTATCAAGCGTGGAAAACAGTAGGAAAATACCGCTGGTTGAAAATTTTTCGCTTGCCAATAATTCGCTACTTCGCTGATGCCGCCTATATGTTTTTTGCAAAACATAGACAAAAAATTAGCCGTTTCCTCATGCCAAACGCCTCCTGTTTAAACGGCCAATGCACCGTTAATACAAAGGACAAACAATGAAAACAATTGTTTTATTTGGTGCCAGCAGCGCAATAGCACAAGCTTATATTGAGCACCTACAAATAAATGCACCCACAGTGCAAGTTATATGTGTTAGCTCAAAAAAGGCAGATACAAATAGTAATGTTGTTTACATAAAGAGCGATTACACAGCGCAAAGCTTAGCCAAGGTTACAACTTACTTAAAAGAGCAAAATGCCGATATTCAACAAGTCGTTATGTTTAATGGCACATTGCACAATAAAAACCACATGCCAGAAAAAAAGCTAGAAGAGCTAAACGCAGACTATTTTAACGAATTATTTAATTCCAACACACTCACTCCCTTACTGTGCTTGCAGAGCATTTTACCGCTGTTAACACATAAAACGCAGTGCACTATAACGGCGCTCAGTGCGCGTGTGGGCAGTATTAACGATAATAAATTAGGTGGTTGGTATACATACCGCGCATCTAAAGCGGCCTTAAACATGCTATTTAAAACCGCAGCGGTAGAACTGGCGCGCCGAGCTAAAAATACTAAACTGGTGTTATTTCATCCGGGCACTACCGATACTGCGCTTTCAAAACCATTTCAAAAAAACGTACCTGCGGATAAGCTTTTTAGCGCTGAATTTGTAGCTAAACAGCTTTTTACATTTACGTTTAATAACCCTCATTTAGAACTTAACGGTGAGCCCGCCTATTTAGATTGGCAAGGCGAAGCCATACCCTGGTAAGGACCTTTAATGCATTTTACTAAAGAGCGCATAAACGCACTTGAAAAACACACTCGTACTCATTTAATTAATTCACTTTCGGGTTTTAAAAGCGCCAACTTAATTGGCACGCAAGACAAGCAAGGCAATACAAATGTAGCTATTGTTAGCTCGGTTATTCATTTAGGGGCTCACCCGCCATTGGTTGGCATGATAATGCGCCCTAATAGCGTGCCTCGCCATACGTTTGAAAACATCATAGAAACCGGCTGTTACACCATTAACCAAGTTAATAAGGCCATATATAAGCAAGCTCATCAAACATCAGCTCGCTACGATAAAGGCGAGTCAGAATTTGACGCAACAGGTTTAACGCCAGAATACCTAAATGAATTTACAGCCCCTTTTGTGCAAGAGTCGCGATTAAAATACTCTGTGAAATACGTTGAGCACCAACACTTAGCCGTTAATGGCACCGAGCTGGTTATAGGTGAAATTACTGATGTGTATTTAGATGAAGCGGCGCTACAAAGTGATGGCTTTTTAGATTTACAAGCTATTGAGACTGTGGCTGTAACTGGGCTTGATAGTTACCACACTAGCAATAAATTATCGCGTTTACCTTACGCTAAAAAACCTTAGCATGCATGTTGTCGCATAATATTGAATTATGGTTTTACATTAAACACAATGCCTAACACCAATCTGCTTATTGGGGCTTTTTAACATTTTAGTGAAATTTAATTTGTTCAATTGCTCAAGTATTTATGCAGCTTGGTATTGAAACCAAGGAGACTTTTATGGCCACACTAGGCGTTGGTACACACACAAGCGAGCAAGCATTAGCGGGATTAAGCAATATGACCGCCAATGTAACCCCTATTCAAGCAGATGAATATTTACAGCGCATTGCAAAAGCACAAGCTTATATGCAAGCAAATAATATTGATGCAATTTATTTAAATGCAGGTACAAACCTCACTTACTTCACAGGTATGAAATGGTATGCAAGTGAGCGCATGGTTGGCGCCATTTTACCCGCTATAGGCGATGTACAATACATAGCCCCTTATTTTGAAATTGGCACCCTAAACGGCTTTAAAGTGATTGAAGGCCCCATTCATGGATGGCAAGAACACGAAAGTCCATATGCGTTATTTGTAAGTGTACTCAAGCAGCTCAACATTAATGACAATGCCACAATAGGCATTGATGAAAGTGCCCAATTTTTTATATTCGACGGTATTAACAAAGCGCAAAAAGGCCTAAATATAGTTAATGCACAGAGCGTTACTGCACATTGCCGCATGCATAAGTCGGTAAACGAATTAGCGCTCATGCAATGCGCAATGGATATGACTTTAGCTGTACATCAAGCAACTGCAAGCATGCTTTACGAAGGTATTACCACCACAGAGGCAGAAGCCTTCATTAAAAAAGCGCATCAAAAAGTAGGTGCCCCCGGTAACTATTTTTGTATTGTTTTATTTGGTGTGGCGACCTCATTTCCACATGGCGTTAAAGATGCGCAAGTGCTTAAAAAAGGCGATATGGTATTAATAGATACCGGTTGCAAAGTGCATGATTACCTTTCAGATATAACCCGCACCTATGTATTTGGTGAGCCAACAGTGCGCCAGCGCATGTTTTGGGATCATGAAAAAGCAGCGCAACTCGCCGCCTTTAGTGCTGCAAAAATTGGCGCTACGTGTGAAGCAGTTGATGCCGGCGCTCGTCACTATTTAGCGGCTCAAGGATTGGGGCCACAGTACCAAACACCGGGCTGCCCGCATCGTACGGGCCATGGTATTGGCTTAGATATTCACGAATGGCCTTATTTAGTCGGTGGAGACAAAACCCCACTTGCACCTGGCATGTGTTTTAGTAACGAGCCAATGCTAGTAATACCTGATGAATTTGGTGTACGTTTGGAGGATCACTTTTATATGACCGACAACGGCCCGCATTGGTTTACACAACCAAGTTATAGTATTGACGACCCGTTTGGGCTGAACGCTTAAACCCTTTATAAAGAGCAGCCATTAGCTGCTCTTTTTAGTTTGAGGATTGATAATGCATACTTCATCCCAATATCGTTTGTTATACCAAAGCAATCCGCAAAAGGATGAATATGAAAAACTTTAAAATTGATATCGTGTCAGACGTAATGTGCCCATGGTGCGTAATAGGTTACAAAAACCTAGAAACAGCGCTTGGCCAACTTAAAGACGAGATGAGTGCAGATATTACGTGGCATCCTTTTGAGCTAAATCCTGACATGCCGCTTGAAGGTCAAAATTTAAATGAGCACCTAATGCAAAAGTACAACCTAAGCGAAGAGCAAGGCGATGAAAATCGTAAAAACATGTACGAAGCAGGTCAGCGTGCCGGGTTTACCTTTAATTTTGATGGTGAGCGCATCATGATCAACAGCTTTGATTTACACCGCCTACTTACTTGGGCTCGTGAAGAAGATAAGCAAACCGAATTAAAGCTTGCCATGTTTGAAGCACACTTCACCGATTTAAAATACTTAAATCAAGAAGAGGCACTGCTTGATGTAGTAGAAAGTGTTGGCCTTGATAAAGAACAGGCGCGTAGTATTTTACACTCAGATAAATACGTTCAAACAGTACGCCAAGAGCAAGACCGCTTTAAGCAAATGGGTATTACTTCAGTCCCTACATTTATTATCAACGAAAAATATGCAATTAGTGGCGGACAACCAAGCGACTCATTTATTCAAGCACTAAAACAAATTAGTGAAGAAGAAGCCAAGCAAGACGCTTAGCAAGTAAGCTGCTGTTTAACATATATAAGGCTGCGCAATGCAGTCTTATATGATTTTAAAGGTGCAGCGTGACTTTACTGCCTACGTGAACCTATTTTTCTATAAGCTTTTAACAAAAACCCTCTGCTACTCAAACTTTACCTTCTGCGCTTTTATAAAAGTGCTGGCACTATACGTGCATTGCCTATTTTGTGTTCTTAATGAGTGTGCTGCGCGCTATTTTATTTCAAATACCACGTAAATATTACAATGTGCCATTAACTTCTTTCATACCGCCATTCACTCACTATTATTTAAGGGCTAATGAGTAACTAAATACGCATAAGGAGCAAGCATGGCTAAGTCAGCAACATTATACAGAATGGTAACTAATGAGCATATTTGCCCATTTGGACTCAAATCAAAAGATTTACTTAAGCGAAAGGGCTATAAGGTAGATGATAAGCCGCTGACTTCGCGCGAAGAAACCGATGCATTTCAACAAAAGCACAATGTTGATACCACACCACAAACATTTATCGATAACGAACGCATTGGCGGGTATGATGACCTGCGCGATTACTTTAATAAATCGGAGCCTGGTCAACAAGGTACTACTTATACTCCCGTAACGGCCATTTTTGCTGTTACCTTATTGCTTGCCTTTGCATTTAGCTACTCGACTGGCTTTGCACTTTTTTCTATGCATACAGTTATGCTGTTTGTCGCGTTAACAATGGGCGTACTGGCTATTCAAAAATTACGCGACTTATACAGCTTTAGTAATTCTTTTATAACCTATGATTTATTTGCGATGAAAGTAGTGAGATATGCTTATGTGTATCCATTTTTAGAAGCATTTGTAAGTATTGGCATGATTGCAGGGCTTTCAGCTTATATTGTTGCACCAATTTCTTTATTTATTGGGGGTGTTGGCGCCGTGTCGGTGATTAAGGCTGTTTACATAGACAAACGCGAGCTTAAATGTGCCTGTGTTGGTGGAGATAGTAATGTACCGCTGGGGTTTGTCTCTCTGACCGAAAACCTGTTTATGATTGCGGCGGGTATCTGGATGTTTATTAAATAACCTTAATTCAGGTTAAATAATGGGCTTGATAACTAAGCGGATTATTTTACATGGCTGGTCTTTTAGTGTAAAAAAGGCTACTAACTAAATAATAAAAGGAATTAAAATGAAATACTTACTGTCTATCATTGCCGCTCTAATCATTACTGGCTGTACTACAACTCCACTTCAAGACAGTCCTACCGCAACAGTAAAATCAACAGTTCCCCCTAAATACCCTGTTGCAGAGGTACGTAACAAAACAGAAGGTTTTGTTACCATGTCTTTTGATGTAGATAGTTATGGGCGCCCAAATAATATTAAAGTTATTAACGCTAAACCTGAACAAGTGTTTAATAGCGAAGCCAAACGTGCCCTATCTAAATGGCAATACTCACCTAAAGTTGTTAATGGTGTTGCTGTACCTGATAAAAATTTAGAAATGACAATTGAGTTTAATTTGGATAATTAATAATCGGGTAAGGTTATATCTTAAAGGCTGCAGTGTGCAGCCTTTTTAGTATTTGTCAGCGAGCTTATTAAGTACGATAAAGCACTTTAATTACATGCCAGCCAAATTTAGTTTTAACTAAATGTGGCTCTAAAATAGCGCCATTAAAGGCTATTTTGTCAAACTGCGGAACCATTTGCCCGCGTCTAAATTCGCCAAGGTCACCGCCTTTTTTACCTGATGGGCACGACGAGTATTTTTTAGCTAAGGTTTGAAATTTGGCACCTTTACCTAATTGCTTAATAATGTCTTCTGCTATTTCTTTGTGTTTAACCAATATGTGGAGTGCGTGCGCTGTACTTGCCATTTCAAAGCCCTGATAATTTAAAACGCGGCGATTTTAGCACAGCCACCTAAACCTAGCATCTACTTATAGCTGACCAATCAAATAATTGGCGTCACCCAATAGCACGCTTTAATTCACAAAACCTGATATTTGGTCTAAACAGCTATATTCAGGGGCCGAGAGCGGGCTTAACCTAGTTACTTTTCTAATTCGTGGTGCTTTACTTTTTTCATGACTGGCAATAAATCCCTCCACTAAAAGCATTCGATCACTACAATGCTTAACAAACCCCTCAGTTCCATCACCGTAAAATGGGAATACTAAGTATTGCTTTGACATTTTTTCTAGAGCTGCACGATCTTCATAAAAATCAAGGTGTCCGTAATGTCCAACTAAGCACACCTTAGTTCCAACCAAATCATTTTGATTCTTAAACAGTTGACCCCATGATACTTTTTTACATTCTATACTTTCCTGTAAGGGAAATGCTTTTACAGAAAAGACCACAACCATTAAAACTAACAATCTAGACATAGATATAAATTTTTTCATATTTGGATTCTATTAACTTTCCGGGAGGATTGCTCTATAACGCATCCGTACACTCTAAACTGCGAGGCCAAAAAACTCATAACCTATTGATTTGTATTAGTTAACACCTCAATATTAGCAGCTACCAACCAAAGGCAATAAGAAAAACCTAACCCAATTAGTTTTCTGCTTCTGCTAAGAGCCTTTTTAAAATCAGTTTTTTAATAACGTTCTTAAATTCACAGCTGAGAAAAATACCATAGCTATACACACAAACAACAAAAGATAAATACCGTAGCCTACACCAACCATTAGGTAGGATTTACTAGGCTCCTGAGGATTATAATAAACATTAACTTTATCCCTCGTTTGATATTTTTTAAGTTGTAAATCTCGCTCCGCTCTATCAAGCATAGAGTTGACGTTTGATACTCGATTTCCAACAAATAGCTTTTCATCAAGCATATAAGAGTATTCAACCTCTATAATATAGCGCTCTTGGTTATGTTGTATACGTAGTCCATGACTAGAAATAACAGTACCCTCAACCATAGGCCAACTTTTCGTAGTCAGACCTTCTGAAACAACGGTTACTAAATAAGCACTCCAAGCGAGTGAACTTAAAAGCATTACAACAAAAAAGACTCTACTTTTATTAAACATATCAGCACCTAATTTTTTGGGACTACACAATATATTTGTTTATGGAGACAATGATTCAACACGATAGTAAATTTCTTTACCTGCGATCAATTATAAATAATGTTTTGCGTCCTCTGGGTTGGGTATTCTGCAATACTGATATTTGCCAAATAAGGTATAGCGGTTTAAAGCAATTTTATCGTACAGCCAATTATTAAATGTATTGGGTAAAACACTAAATACAGTGGCTAGTTTGTAGGGGTAACCTAGCTGCTTAACCACTTCAAAAAAAGCATGGCTTTGCGTGTACGCTTTGCCGTTTTGTAGGTAAACCATTGAGGCGTATTGTGTGGTTGAAAAACCAAAATGAGTTAATAGCAGTGCCCCTTTTGGGGATTGCACGCTGCACAGTTTAAAAATGGCAGTGGTATCGTTACTAATAATAAAATTACACCACGCACTACATAATTTGCACTGTGCATCGAATAATATAATTTTTTGATTACGCATTAATGTAGCCGCATCATCACTCATTTTATACCCCTTAAGCGGTTACTGCTGAACCGGCTTTTTTTGTAACTTACGCTGCAATGTGCGCCTATGCATATTGAGTTGCCGCGCAGTGGCCGACACATTACCGTTATTACTATGTAGCACTTGCTGAATATGCTCCCACTCTAAACGCTCTGGTGACATAACTGGTGTGGCAACATCACTAACATTTTGTGTATTTAAATCTGCGTTTAGGGCCTTTAATAGCGTGGCCATATCAACGGGTTTAGTAAGGTAGTCGTTAGCACCTAAACGCATGGCCTCTACTGCGGTGGCTATGCTTGCAAACCCTGTTAATAATACAATATACGCTTGCGGTAATAAGCTGCGAAGTGGCTTAATTAAGGCAAGCCCGTTATCGTCACCCAATTTCATATCGAGCAAAATAAAATCTGGTAAGTGTTTATGTGCACTGAGTAATGCATCACTTTGGTTATGCGCAACTTCACAACTAAAGCCTTGTTTTGTTAAACGCCGAGCAAGTGTACTGGCAAGGTTTATATCGTCTTCAATTATCAGTAATTTCATGTAAGTGATTGCTCATTATTTGCTATGGCTAATTTTACTTTAGCCACAGCCCCGCCACCAGCATGATTATACAAAGTTAACGAGCCGTTTAGTCGCTCAAACGTTACATTAGAAAGTAAAACCGCAAGTCCCATACCTTGGCTGCTAGGCATAAGTTGCCCGCCAAGCTCTGCTAATTGTGATTGGCTAAAACCGCTACCAAAATCACGAATTAGCAAATATATACTTTCACTGTGTTGATTATCTTGCTGCCAGCTTAGCTCTAACTGGGTTTGGTTATTTTTTTGATTAGCAATGCATGCATTTTGTAGCAAATTGAGAATAGCAGACAATAGCATTGCATCACTTTTTAAGGTGACTGCTATTGGCTCACTTAACCAATTAATGTGCTGATCAGGGTATTGCAGTAATAATGTATCGGTGATCTGCTTTTGTAGCTGGTTTACTGTAATGTGCTCGGTGGTATTTTTATTACGAAGCTGAGCAGAGAGCTTTCTAAAGTCATTTAATTGCCTAGCACATTGCTTGAGCGGTGTGTGCATTTGCACCACGACAGGGTTATTTGGCTGATCTTCTAAAAGCTCTTCAAATAGTAATTGTAAGTTAGCGATAGGACTGGCTAGTTGATGGGTTATTTGCGCAGCTGCGCCATCTAGGATTACCAGTTGCTCGTTGCGCAATTGCTGCTCGCGAGCTTTAGCTATTGTGCGCTCTCGCTCCTTTAATGCTCGGCTCATAGCACCAATAACCAAAGCGATAACGCTTGCACTTAAAACAAAGTTAACCCACATGCCTATAAAATGCCCGCTCATATTCATTTGATGCATACTGTGATCGGGCATCCTAATGAGTAAAAAGCTATAAGCGGCAATTGCCAGTACGGCGGTATAAGCGAGTCCTTTTTCACGAAGGGTGACCGCTGCAATCATGATAGGTAGCAATAATAGCGATACAAACGCATTGGTTGCGCCACCACTTAATGAGAGCAAAATAGTTAAAAACAGCACATCCGCAGTGAGCTGCATTAACATCCCTATAGGGCGCGCTTGGCTAACATTTCGATAGGCGAATACGCTTACTAATTGAAATATCGCCTCTATAGCTATTACCACTAATAAAGGGAGTAACGCTATTTGGTGTTCTAATAAAAAATACACGCTTAGTACAGCAATTAACTGCACAGCAATAGCACCACTTCGCAGCATTAAAAGGCGACTAATGGTCGGGTCGGTTTGCATAAACAAGGTGTGATGTACCTATAAAATTTAATACGTTAAAAAAGTTAATCTTCATCCATTGATATAGTAAACAGCGCGCACGGGGTCCCTTGATGAAACACCATTTTCCATTGTTCATTACTTTTACGCCAAAGCGACATACGTAAGGAGTAATTAAACTCACTTCGGGCTGAGCGCCTATAAGCCGCTTGGTAACTAATTTGCGCGACATCATCGCTAAGCATTCGCCCTTTAAAGTGCTGATTATAAAACTGCGGAACAACCTCGGTGGGTAAACGTGTGAGTACATGCTGCTTATCAAATACGGTACCATTAGCTGCAATTTCAATAAATTCATCATCAAGTAAGGCATTTAATGCATGGCTTGATTGACGAACATCGGGGTCGAGCAACTGTCGTTCGGCCTCAATCAAGTGATTAAACAACGACACTTTTATTTTATTGCTCATGGGCTTCCTTAATATGTATGCAATTGCCACGTGTTTGTGTGTTTATACGTTAAACGGGCAGTAATTAATAATATCGGCTTACTTTAATGCACTCAAGCTAACACTTTAACGCAGTGCCATAAACGCAAGTCACTTACGTTTAAGTAAAGCCGCAAAATCATGCACTATTCAATTATATGCTGTTTAACACATCGCTACGTATAGTTTTAATACTTGCTTACTCTTTAAACAAGCTTTACGTCAAATTGCCCACAATTACTATTATTTACGAGACAAAACAGGTTAATAACTTCTCTTAAAGGGCAATTTTTGATATAACTCACCCATTAGCAATACACGTCAGACCACCATTTTAAGAGAACACACTATGGCCTACGCACATATTACTGGTTGGGGTAAATGTATTCCACCAGCAAGCATTAGCAACGATGAAATTAGCGAAATAGTTGATACCAACGATGAGTGGATCACCACACGTACTGGTATTAAATCTCGTAGGGTTAGCCATGTTAGCACCGCAGAACTGGCAACCGTTGCCGCAAAGCACGCCATCGATTGTGCAGGGATTGACGCAAAAGATATCGATTTAGTTATTTTAGCAACGTGTACCCCTTCTACTGTAGTGGCCAATACCGCCTCTTTAGTACAAAAAAACATTGGTGCTACCGGCGCTGCAGCTATGGATACCAATGCTGCGTGTTCTGGTTTTTTATATGCCCTTCAGGCAGCTACCGCTCAAATTCAGGCAGGTATGATTAAAAAAGCCGTGGTTATAGCTGCTGAGCGCATGACCTGGTATATAAACTGGTCACGCCGTGACAGCGCTGTATTATTTGGTGATGGTGCAGGCGCAGTAGTACTCGAAGCCGCAGATACACCCGCAGGCCTACTTGGTACTAAAACCGGTTGCGACAGCGAAGACAGAGACATTTTGCATATCACCAACTTTGGTAGTGATTTAAATAAATATGAGCCAATTGGCCCATCAGACTTACTATTTGAAGGCCGTGAAATATTCAAACGTGCCGTTAAAGGTATGAGCGAAGCGTGTGATGATGTATTAACGCAAGCCAATCTAAGCCTCGATGACATAAACGTATTAGTGCCACATCAAGCTAATTTACGTATTATTCAAGCAATTCAGCATCGTTTAAAAGTGCCGGATGAAAAAGTAATGGTAAACATTGCTGACTACGGCAATACCTCAGCCGCCACGATTGCTATTGCGTTATGTGAAGCCGTAGAGCAAGGCTTAATTAAGCCGCATTCAAATATTATGTCGGCAGCGTTTGGCGCAGGTTTAACGTGGGCAGCAAGCTATATAAAATGGGGCGAGCGTGTAACGCCGATTAAAGTAAGTGATGCAACTTTGCCACCGTGTGAGCTAACCGGCCTGGAGCTTGTAGCCCCCGCAGTTAAAGCCTGCAAAGACGCTGAGCCTAGCTAAACGTTTTTAAAGCACATAAAAATTAAACGCACTTTTTAGTGCGTTTTTGTTTTTAGGAGAACAAACTCATGGAGCTAATTACATGGAGCTAACTACATGGAACTATTAGGCATTCATCATGCTGCTGTTATTTGCAGTGACTACGCCCGCTCTAAGCACTTTTATAGTAACGTACTTAAACTTAAAGTTATTAACGAGCATTTTAGGGCCGCGCGTAATTCGTATAAATTAGATTTAGCGATGCCTGATGGCAGCCAAATAGAGTTATTTTCGTTTGATGGAGCACCTGCAAGACCAAGCTACCCAGAAGCGCAAGGCTTAAGGCATTTAGCATTTAAAGTTAAAAACGTTGCCCAAGCAAAGCAGTATTTAGAGTCACATAATATAACAGTGGAAGAGATAAGAGTGGATGAAATAACCGGCAAAAAATTCACCTTTTTTGCCGATCCAGATAACTTACCGCTTGAGTTATACGAGGTATAACCCTCGTATAACAAGGTTTATTTAAAGCGGCTTTGCAAGTAATTAAATACCGCACGAATACCTAACGCTTCGCCGCCAGTTGGGCGCCCAGGTAAAGCACGTAAATTCCACGCCATTACATCAAAATGTACCCAGGGTGTGGTTGGCTCTACAAACTCTTTTAAATAAAGCGCCGCGGTAATTGCACCACCAAATGGTGTGCTGGCACAGTTTGCCATATCGGCTACATCGCTCTTTAAAAAGCTTTTGTACTGATCAAATAAAGGCAATTGCCATACAGGGTCGCTTACATCCATACCGGCATCAATAATACCATTTGCTACATCGCGCTCTGTTGAGAAAAAACCCGGTAGCTCAGTACCTAAAGCAACACGACAAGCACCGGTAAGGGTCGCAAAGTCAATAATTAGCTCAGGGTTATCGTTTTGTGCTTCGCTAAGCGCATCACACAATACTAAACGCCCTTCTGCATCGGTATTGTCTATTTCAACCATAATGCCTTTACGCGTTTTAATTACATCACCTGGGCGAAATGCATTTCGCGATACCGCGTTTTCAACCGCAGGCACTAAAACACGCAGTCTAATTGGTAAATTAGCCGCCATAATTAGCTGCGCTAAAGCAATAACGTGCGCAGCCCCGCCCATGTCTTTTTTCATGTTACGCATGCCCGAGCTTGGTTTTAAATCAAGCCCGCCAGAGTCAAAACATACCCCTTTACCAACTAAGGTAATAAGTGGTGCGTTTTCATCGCCCCATTTTAAATCAAGTAATCGCGGTTTGTTTTCGCTCGCGCGCCCGACCATGTGTATTGTTGGGTAATTTTGCTCAAGTAGCTCATCGCCAATCCACTGGGTAAATTCACCGTTGTAATTATTGGCTAAATCTTCCATTACTTGCGATAAATGCTGCGGCATCATATCTACCGCAGGTGTGTTTACTAAATCACGCGCTAAATAAATGGCATCGGCTTGTTGCTTAATACGCTGATACAGCGCTTCATCGGCAATGGCTAATTGTGCTTTGGCCGTTGGTTTTTCTTTATATTCACTAAATTCATAGCCGCCTAGCACAAAACCAAGTGCGACTTGCTCTATAAAGGCATCATCGCCTTGAATTTGATACGTGCCCAGCGGTAATTTATTGGCAAGCTCGCCTGCGGCCCAAAAATCGTCTTGGCTTTGTAATAAACAATAAACGTGGCTTAGCTCACCGGTTTGCGCGTCAGGCACAAGCGCTAAACCTTGCTTTTCAAAGCCGCTATTTGTTAACCATGTTTGGATAAAAGCTGGTTGTTGTGATTGCCAGTCAGTTAACTCGTTTTTAAGAATAAAAGATAAAGGAATACCAGAAGAAGTATGACGAAGTAATGCACTCATTGAAAAGCTCATATAATAAAAAATGGTAGCTCAAAGCATACCAATAAGACCGGCTAAAAGGTATAGCTAATTTTAGCCAGATTTATTCTTTATTTGGCGCTTTAGTGTGTTGTTTTAAATCCTCTTTAACTATTTCGGCGTCTAGCTCTTTAACTGGTTTATTAATGTTAAACGAGCTAGGCAATACATCTACACCTACCATTCTGCCTAGCTTTACAACCAATGGAATAGTAATAGGGGCAAACGGCAGTACGGCAAATACACCTAAGCCAAGCCCTTTTAAAATATCTACAAATTGCTCATTAGCACGCTTTAACTCTTCTTTGCTGGTTTGCCCCTGCGTGTAACGCCTATAAATGGTGAGCATTTCTATGGTTTCTTGCCTTTCTTGCGCAAGAGCAATTTTTAGCGCCACCATTGCACGACGAAAGCGAAGCTGTTGGCGCTTTTTACTAATTTTAACTACCCGCCAAGGCGCACGGTGAATAACTTTATATAATCGCATACCCTTTATTTTCACACATAAAGGGTTTTACACAAGAATAATTTACTTAATACGCCCTATACTTTACTCTTTTGCACCATAACAGTGCTCACAAGCTCATTTTTATGCAAAACAAACAAATAATAGTACTCCTCAAACCCCAAAAACCACAGCCTGATGAATGCTGCGGCGGAGGTAGCTGTAGCCCTTGCGTGTGGGACGAATACAGACAAAAATATCGTGACTGGCAAGCGCAAAACACACCACCCGCCTCACCAAAAGAAACAAGTTGATAACATCCACCCACCCACTTCGCGCATTAAATCTTCGAAAAAGCGTTAAAATCGCACTTTATTAGTTCAAATTAGTTACATACTGCACCATTGTTGCAAATATATTTTATTTTGAACTTTTTGTTATTAAAGAGTTAATTATTAATTGCCCTGAAAGTTTTTTATGTATAGGCTGTACATAGGACTTCACATGAGGTGGGCTTTTAGCTTTAAGAAGTTGAGTAGGTTGACTCTTTATCCCCATGTGAATACGTCCAAAATTATAAATAAGTAATGTTAATTACTGCATTACGTACAAAATATATTCTAACTGGGGAAAATTAGAATGAAACTTAAAAGCAATGCGCTAAATCAAGCAATTAAATTTGCATTAGCAACAACAACCACCGCAGGTTTGTTTATTTCAGGTTCTACTGTTGCAGCAGAAGAACAAAATGCAACAAAAGTTGATGCAAATGTTGAAAAAATAGCTGTGGTAGGCTCAAGGGCTGCACCGCGATCTGTGGCAGACTCACCAGTGCCTATCGATATCGTAGGTGGTGATGAATTAAGTAAAAATGGCTCTACAGATATGCTTGATATGCTGCAGGCAGCCGTTCCTTCATTCAATGCCCGCCAGCAACCAATTTCTGATGCAGCATCATTTGTAAGGCCCGTTAATTTACGCGGATTATCTTCAGATTCAACACTTATATTACTAAACGGCAAACGCCGTCATAGAGCGTCTGTCATCGCCTTTCAAGGGGGCGGAGTTAATGATGGTGCTCAGGGCCCCGATATTTCTGTGATCCCTAGTGTCGCTCTTAAGCAAGTTGAAGTACTCAGAGATGGTGCTGCTGCACAATACGGCTCTGATGCCATTGCTGGTGTAATGAATTTTGTTTTAAAAGATGCATCTGAAGGAGGCTCAGTATCTATTCGTCAAGGGCAATACTACGAAGGTGACGGGGATCAAACTGTTGTTGACGGTAATATCGGCTTGCCTTTTACAGATAGCGGCTTTGCTAATCTAAGCTTTCAATATAAAACGGCCGACGCAACTAGCCGTACACTGCAACGCCCTGATGCTTCTGCTCTAATCGAGGCCGGCAATAATTCAGTGGCTACGCCTGCACAAGTATGGGGTAACCCAGAACTTGAAGAAGATGTTACTTTATTTGCAAATGTTGGCTTAGATATAAGTGACCACAGCCGTTTTTACATGTTTGGGAATTACTCTGATAGGACTGCCACAGGGGGTTATTACTATCGTAACCCGCAAAACCGCTCAGGTGTCTATACTGACAGTAACGGTGATCTACTTGTTGGAGCAATGGATGGAAACGCTGATGCATGTCCAAACATTGCAATTACAAGTGCAAATGTACTTACTCAAGATGACTACATCAATAATGTCGCTAACAATGATAATTGTTGGGCCTTTAATGAGTTATTCCCTGGTGGCTATACTCCTCAGTTTACAGGTGAAATTAATGATACATCATTAACAATGGGCACAGAAGGCGAGATAACAGGTACATTTTTGAATGAAGCTCTTTACGACGTTAGCGCCTCTGTAGGGAGAAATAAATCTAGTTACACACTGGTAAACACAGTTAACCCTTCGCTAGGTGCAGATCAACCATTAGATAACTCTTTTGAAGCAGGTTCATATATTCAGCTAGAAAAGGCACTCAATATCGACATTGCAAAACTTTACGATGTAGGTCTTGATGACCCAATGAATGTAGCTTTTGGTGCTGAATGGCGCCAAGAGAGTTTTGAAATTATATCTGGTGAAGAAAACTCTTGGGAGCAAGGAGTCCTTGCTACACAAGGCTTTAGTGTTGGCTCGCATGGTTTCTCAGGCTTCTCACCTGAATCTCAGGGTATCTATAAGCGCCAAAGTAAAGCCGCATATTTAGATGTTGAAGCATATCTAACAGAAGACTTTTTAGTAGGCGGAGCTTTACGTTATGAAAAATTTTCGTCATTTGGTGATACTGTTAATTATAAGCTGACAGCACAATATTCAGTAACTGATGAGCTATCTTTACGTGCTTCGCATTCAACGGGGTTTAGAGCACCCACTGTTGGTCAAGCTAATGTAGTGAATACCCAAACATCACTAGTAAATGGTGAGTTGATCCAATCCGCAACTTACTCACCAACCCATCCAGTATCAGCACAAAAGGGTGGGGTAGAGCTAGAGCCTGAAGAGTCTCAAAGTTATGCTTTTGGTGGGGTATATCAAAGTGGTGACTTCTTCTTAACTATCGACTTGTATCATATCGAAGTAGATGATCGTATTGCTCAAACAGATAAGTTATTTATTACACAAAATGATGTTGATGCATTGCAAGGGTTGTACCCGAACCCAGAGCTGTTACTTGGGGGGTCAATTACGTTTTTTGCAAACGACTTTGACACAAAAACTCAAGGGGCTGATATAGTAGCAAACTATTCAATGGACTTATTAGATGGTTCAACTAAGTTTAGTTTAGCGTATAACTACAATACAACCGAAGTAGTAAACGCAGGCAATTATACATCAGATTTTAAAGTAAAACGCCTAGAGAAAGGCATTCCCGAGCATAGAGCCACTTTAACTGTTGCCCAAGATTGGGAAAATGTGAGTATGTTTGTTCGTGCTAACTACTTTGGCGAATACTTTGCGACTCATGCCGACGAGCCAGATATTGGCGATACATATGGTTGGTCTAAAACTGCTGATTCCGCAGTAACATTTGATGTAGAAGTAAGCTATTTTGCAACAGATTCGGTAACCCTTTCCGTAGGTGCTAACAATTTGTTTGATACCGAGGCTGAAAAGCTACAAGAAGTTTCGGCAGATGGCAACTACGGTTCTAGAGCTGTGGTTGGTGGTATCTATTACGAAAGTGGCCCGTTTGATTACAACGGTGGCTTCTACTACGCGAAAGCAACCTATACTTTCTAATATTTTTTCATGATAAACCAAGGCGAAATGTTAAGACATTTCGCCTTTTTTATTTTATATTAATTAAAAAACGATAATGCCTCATCATGCTAATTAAAAAAGCCAATCAATTACTACAAGAAAATAAACTCAAAGAAGCCGAGTTTCATTTTAAAGCAATTTTAAATAGTAACCCGCAAAGCGGCGAAGCATTATTTGGTTTAGGCAGGATAGCACTTAGGTTAGAGCGCTATGATGCAGCGGTATACTTATTACAAAAAGCATGCGAACGTTTACCCCATATGCTTGAGCCACTGCACGCCCTTGCCGATGCATTTAACGGTGTTAATTCTCCTAATGATGCGCTTAAAGTACTCGAATATGCTAAAAGTCTCGCAAGCCATAACCCAGAGCCTCATTATTATTTAGCTCAGCATTATTTAAGCTACGGCGAATTAGACAAAGCACACACCACATTTGCGCATGCGCTAAGCATGGGGCTATACCCCGTAACTGCCTATATTTTATTTGAACTAGTACAATTAGGCCGTTTCAATAAAGAACATAATTATGTGAGCAACCTGCACCACTTTTTAACGCAAACGAATAACGTGCGTTTAAAAATGGTGTGTTACTACGCGTTAGGTAAAAGCTACGACAAACTAGAAGATACAGAGCAAGCATTTAACTATTATGTGCTTGCCAACAAACTTCAAAAAAAGCTTACTCACTTTAAAACCAGTGACTTAGTGCCTTTTTATGAAACAATTATAACGCATAATACACAACAGATAATTGAATCTGCCGATCACACTTTTACCGGCACTATTACGCCTGTGTTTATTATTGGCATGCCCCGCAGCGGCTCAACCTTACTTGAGCAAATGATGGCCAGCCACTCACAGTTTGCCACATTAGGTGAAAACACCAGTATTGCTAACCAGGTGGTGGCATTTATAGAGCAGCAAACGCAAACCCCATACCCGCAATGCCTAAGCGTACTTAGTAAGGATTTAATCGCAAAAGCTCGCAATATTTATATTGAAGAATTAAAAAAAGCACAGCCTATACGCCCTTTCATTATTAATAAGCTACCGAGTAACTATCAGTCTATTGGCTTAATTTACTTGCTGTTCCCTAATGCTAAATTTATTAATTTAAGTAGGGATTTTAACGCCACTGCTTTTTCGGTGTTCAGTAACTACTTTGCCGAAAATGAGCCGTACTTTTGTGATTTAAAAGAATTTAAACTTTACCATGCGTTGTATGCAAAATTAATGGATCATTGGCGCAGCCTGCCCTCATTACCGCTATACGATATTCATTATGAGCAAATAGTTGCCGAGCCTGAGTCGAAGCTAAGTGCTTTATTTTCGTTTTTAGGGTGTGAGTATGAACCGCAATGCTTAGCATTTTATAAGCGTAAGGCTGCTGTTAGCACATTAAGCAAACAAGCCATTAGGCAGCCAATTAATACACAGGCACTTGCGCGTTGGGAGCGCTATAAAACACCGCTTTTAAAACAATTTGAATGAGCCTAATTGCCTAACTGTGCTCGTTAAACCAGCTTACAACATCTTTAAATTGCTCATCCCGTGCCTGAGGGTGAGTAAGCATATTAATATGATCGTAATCCACACTATGACCATGGCGCTTGCCATAAATTTTAAGGGTTTGTTTTCCAGGTCCGGACTCTGCCATAAACTTTTTAATATCAATAGGCTGCGCAAGAGCCTTATCGTTTACAGCGCCAATATGTAGTGTAGGCGGCACCTGCACTTTAGCTAAGGCTTTTGCATAGTCAAAACCATCATCGCTATCTATCCATGGCCTTTTTTTAGCCCACTGCATGCTTTGATAATGCGACTTTTGCGATTCGTTATCGCTGCCCCACTTATAGCCTTTAGCGTTTAAGTAACCCTGTTTTTTAGCCAATATGGGCGCCATAAAGTACCAAATTACATTTGCTTGTAGTAACTTTTTAGGGTGATTGTTAAACAAAGAGCGTTTAGAGCCAAAATAAGCACACGCTTTAACCTCTTTTAAATACTCAGGAAAACGTGCAAAAACGCTATTCATTAAAACGCCCCCCCAAGAGTGAGCAACCCAATAGTCTGGCTTTTTACCCTCGAATTGTTCAATGTAATTAATAAAGGCGGGGATATCTTCTACTATTGCCTCTGTTTGACCATATTTAGCCTGCGGCGAAATAAGCGGCTTGCTTTCTCCACGCCCGCGCAGGTCTGCTACATAACAGCAATAGCCTTGCTCAGCCAAATAAGGGGCTAGCCCTTTATTGCTATGAGTATAAAAAATTTTGCCATTTTCTACTGCGCCGTGCATAAAAAACACCACGGGGCCCGCTTGCTTGTCGTTTGCTATACGGCGTAAATGTAGCGTTTGCAGATTGCCTAGTTGAACAAAATGGGAGTGCTGTGTAATTGCCACAAATTTTCCTTTATTATTTTTAGCCACTCATCCTACCAGTACCACTGTTAATTCTAAAGTAAATGGTTGCACTTTTTAGTGGGGCATTTGATACAATTGCGCCATTATTTAATTGCTAAATTAATGCTATGAAATCAAAACAAGTCTCTAACAAGCTCCACCCACGCAATCAACATTTACATGGCTACGATTTAGACATGCTATGCGATAAGCACGATGCGTTAACCCCTTTCATCATCGTCACCCCTGCGGGGAGTAAGAGCATTGACTTTACCAATAACACAGCAGTAAAAACGCTTAACCAAGCGCTTTTAAAAGCGCATTATAAAATAGATTTTTGGGATATTCCTGAGCATAACCTATGCCCTCCTATTCCTGGTCGCGTTGATTACATTCATTACTTGGCAGACTTATTAAGCGACGACAACCAACAAAATATTCCAACTGGCAGGCAAATTAAGGTGCTCGATATTGGCACAGGGGCCAATTTGGTCTACCCGTTAACGGGTAATCATGAATACAACTGGCACTTTACTGGTAGCGATATCGATGCAAATTCTATAAAAATAGCGAAGCAAATCGCCCAATTTAATGGTTTAAAAATAACCCTAAAACACCAAAAAAACACATCATCTATTTTTGAAAACATTATAAATAAAAAAGATTTATTTCATTTAACCCTGTGTAACCCCCCGTTTCACGCAAGCGCAGAAGAGGCCAATAAAGGGTCGCAGCGCAAATGGAAAAACTTAGGAAAATCACCTAAAAACACCCTTAATTTTGGCGGGCAAAATAATGAGCTATGGTGCGAGGGCGGCGAAGCACAGTTTATTAGCAATATGATTGCTCAAAGTGAGCAATTTGCAGAGCAAGTAATATGGTTTACCTCCTTGGTTTCAAAAAAAGAAACACTTAAAGTGTTAGAAAATAAATTAAGCACCCTCCCTATTGCCGAATATAAAATTATAGGCATGGCACAAGGGCAAAAAGTAAGTCGCTTTATTGCCTGGAGTTATTTTGATAAAGCCACCCGTGAACAAATTTTTGAAGAGCTTGTTTAAACCCATAAAACAATAAAGCCTGTAGTACTTAATAAAGGAATAACCACCATGATAGATTTTCGCTCAGACACGGTTACTAAACCTTCAAAAGCCATGCGCGATGTAATGTATAGCGCGCCAGTAGGCGATGATGTGTACGGGGATGATCCTAGCATAAACCAACTAGAAGCCTATGCATGTGAGCGTTTTAGCTTTGAAGCCGCACTTTATTGTAGCTCTGGCACGCAAGCTAATTTACTTGCGCTTATGGCTCATTGCGAACGCGGAGATGAATATATTTGCGGGCAAAATGCCCATAACTATAAATTTGAAGGCGGTGGCGCTGCAGTATTAGGCTCTATTCAACCACAACCGATTGAGAATGAACCCGATGGCAGCCTCTGCTTTGATAAAATTGCCGCAGCAATAAAACCAAACGATAGCCATTTTGCCAACACCCGCTTACTTAGCCTTGAAAACACCATAGGCGGAAAAGTGCTCCCCCTTAGCTACTTAGCCAAAGCACGTCATTTTGTAAATGAGCACTCGTTAGCTCTGCACTTAGATGGCGCACGTGCGTTTAATGCAGCAGTTGAATTAAACGTTGATATTACAGATATAACCCAGCACTTTGACTCTGTTTCAATTTGCTTATCAAAAGGGCTAGGTGCTCCCGTTGGCTCGCTATTACTAGGCACAAAGGCGCTTATCACAAAAGCACGGCGCTGGAGAAAAGTACTCGGTGGTGGCATGCGCCAAGCCGGAATGCTGGCAGCCGCGGGGCAATACGCACTTGAAAATAACGTTTCTCGCTTAAAAGACGACCACGCTAATGCGCGTTATTTAGCAAGTAAGCTTAATGAGCTCAATGGGTTTAGCGTGGACATGAGTAACACCACTAACATGGTGTATGCGCGCTATTCAAGTGAGTTAAATATAGCGCATATTAGCGAGCAATTAGCACAACAAGGCATATTAATTAGCCCAAGCAAACAGCTTAGGCTAGTCACTCATCTTGATATAAACAAAGATGATATAGATACTTTTATACGAGCCTTAGCGGCCCATATTTAACTCAGCCTTATAGTGCTTGCGGCACACCGACACATAACGGTCGTTGCCGCCAATTTCTACTTGGTTACCATCGGCAATGGCATTGCCGTTTTCATCTGTACGCAACACATGATTGGCTTTACGGCCGCAATGGCACACTGTTTTAAGCTCAACCAGTTTATCGGCCCATGCTAGCAAGTACTGAGAGCCAATAAATAACTCACCTCTAAAGTCGCTTCGCAGGCCATAACACAATACCGGAATACCAAGTTCATCAACTACATCAGTCAGCTGCATAACTTGCTCTTTAGATAAAAACTGGCATTCGTCAACCAATACACAGTGACGCTTTTTTTCGTTTTGCAGATTTTGGATCAGCTCAAAAACATTTTTTGACGCATCAAATATATGCGCATCAGCTTGCAGCCCGATACGAGACGATACTTTTCCTACACCTGAGCGGTTATCAATTGCAGCCGTTAAAATAACTGGCTCCATACCGCGCTCACGATAGTTAAACGCAGATTGTAATAAGGTGGTTGATTTACCCGCATTCATCGCAGAGTAGTAAAAGTATAATTGAGCCATTGCCGTGCCTTAAGATAAAAAGTGCGCTTATGCTACCTTAATATGCGATTAATACCAATTTCATATCGCTATTTTAGTTAATAAGCGCTTTGATTTTCTTATTATTCAACAACTTGCAAATATTTTATATAAATTTGTGCACTGTCAAAGCGCGCTAACCATTGCCATATCTCTTTACTAAGCTGGCTATTTTGCTGGTAAAACTGCTTTGAAAAAATTAAATAACCGTCGGTTGTTTCATAAGGTGGGTAAAGGGGTTTTACATCGCTCCCTTTATGTTGATAGCTCGACACTTTTAAGTCATCTACTTGGCATAAATCAACACTTGCCTGTACCACTCCTTTATCAAGTAATTCAAATGCTTTGTCTTTTGAAAAAGTATTATGAATATAAAAAGGCTCTTCTTTTAGCGCGCTGTTTAAGCCATAGCCATTAGGAATGGCGATAGTGAACGCTTTATTTTGAAATACTTCACGTGTTTGCCATTGTTTATGAAAACGAGCCCGCCCTATTAAGCAGCTACTAAAACGACTCACTGCAAATTTTTCTAGCAACACCCCTTTTTCGTTTGTAGGGTACACAGCAAAACGTTCACGCCCATCACGATAGCTGGCAATAACGGCATTAACACGGTTAAGTTCTAAATCGTTTAGGCATCTGCGCCATGGTTTTCTAACAAAAGAAATAGCCACATTGGGTATGTCGGCATCCAGTTGCTTTAAAATTTCAATTGAGGCGCCAGGGTTATCTATAGGTACCTCTTGCCCAATGCCCAAAAACATAGGGGCAACGTCTTTATCTTCGTAGCAAAATATAAGTGTTTGAGGGTTAGCAAACACTGCTGAAGAAAACATCAAACCAATTATAAATAAATAATTTAAGCTGCTGATACTCATAATAATTTTTATTAGTAAATAATGTAAATTGTAGCTTGTGATAATAAAGCTGCCAGTACTGTAACTGTTAAATTATTCCTTCATGCTTTAGTAACCAACTTTTTCTCTCAAGGCCACCAGCGTACCCAGTAAGCTTTGAGTTTGCACCAATAATTCGATGGCATGGCACAATAATACTAATGGGGTTTTTGCCATTTGCAGCCCCGACTGCTCTTACCGCCTTAGGGTTATTTAATTGTTTAGCTATATCGCCGTAGGTCATGGTTTTGCCAAAAGGGACGCTGAGCAACGCTTGCCACACACCATTTTGAAAAGGCGTACCTTGCGTATCTAATGGCACATTAAAGGTTTTGCGCTGACCATTAAAGTATTCGTTTAATTGCTTTACGCAGATTAAAACCGCTTCATTTGTTACTTGCGCAACGGGTGTATGGGCATAGTGTGTTTTTGGGTAAAAACCAACATAGCTCACCCCGTTTTCAGTCGCTTGAATAATAACATCGTCAATCGGGCTCGAAATTGCGGTCTGTATAATCATGAAAGTTGCTGCCATAGTTGAAACGTTAAGTACGAGCGAAATGGAGCGCTCAGCTCTGGGTTAAATTGCTTAGCATTGATCAGCGCCTTTTTTACCCCGAGATCGCCGGCTAATAGTATATCTGGGTTACTTTGCCCGCGCAGTTTAGCGTAGTTAACAGTCCATGGGCCTATGCCTTTTATATCGAGCCAATTATCCAAAACCCTGTTATCGGGGTTATCAGCGCAGTACTTAGATAAATTTTTTAATGCATTTTTGCGCGATTGCGGCATTTTAAAAAATTCAAAGTCGCATGTCGCTAATTCCTCAGGCTGTGGAAAATACACTTTATCTGCGTGTTTGTCGCCTCGCTCTGCAACCAGCTTTGTTACTAAAGTGTGCGCTGCCCCCACGCTAACTTGTTGACCCAATACAGCGCGGATCCCCGCTTCAAAGCTTGACCATATCCCAGGTAAGCGTAGCCCTTCACTTAATGTAAATGCCCCATTAATACTGTTTTTTATGTGGCTTTCAATAGGGTTTATATCGGCATCTACATCAAGTACACGGCGTATGTTATTAATTACTTTTTGTAAGTGCTCAGTATTATTTATTACTATTTCAACTTTAAAATGGTTATTTTGCGCCTTAAAGTGCGCATTAAAATAACCTACCGCCCCTTTTAGCTTAAATGTTCGCCCGTAACTGGTTGGGGTTATCCACTCCATAGGCTCTATTAACCGCTTTGACAAAAAGCTGTGCAAAGCCTGCCAATTGTAAGGAGGTCTAAAAGGGAGAGTTAATACAATCACAGGGGTTGCCTCTTTTTTTGATTTTCTGAGCTTTGATGGCGCTATATTTAACTGTTGTAAAAAAGCATCGTTAAAACGTCGCACACTTTTAAACCCAGCGGCAAATGCAATATCGGTTATGGGTAATGTGGTTTCTTGAATGAGCTTTTTAGCAAACTGACATTGGTTAAATAACCGATACTGAGTAACAGACACACCAAAGTGCTGATTAAATATGCGTCGCAAATAACGACTGGTAATACCCAAACGAGTAGCTAGTATTTCGCAATTACAGCTATCACCTAAATCAATTAACTGCTTAGCTCTAAGCGCGGTCGTTTTTACCCCCTGCCAAGCAGCGCTGCCCGGAGCACTATCGGGCCTGCAGCGTATGCACGGTCTAAAGCCTGCTTGCGCTGCGTTGTGCGCATATTGATAATACACCACATTTTTTTCTTGAGCGGTGGGCGCGGGGCAAATTGGCCGACAATAAATACCGGTGCTTTTTACCGCAACGTAAAATAAGCCATCAAATCGTGCATCGCGGCTTTGCCGTGCTTTTTGCCAATACTGATTATTCATGTAGGGTCTTAATCAATAAAACGTACCTTAGCATAACAATTTTTAAAGCAGATACTGGCCGTTTTCGGCACTCATCTGCTTTTAAAAAAGTATTATCCAACCCACTTAATTAAGCGTTTTAGTATCACTATTGCTCTGCAAAATCGAGCAAGTCTTGGCCTGCTAGGCGGTAGATTATCCATTCGTTTTGGGCTTTTGCCCCAATGCTATTATAAAAATCTATAGCGGGTTTATTCCAATCCAGTACTACCCACTCAAAGCGTCCACAGTCGTTTTTTATAGCTTTATTAGCAAGGTGTTTCATTATTAGTTTGCCCGCACCATTGCCACGGCTATCGGGGCTTACGTATAAATCTTCTAGGTATAAGCCATTTTTACCCAGCCAGGTAGAGTAATTATAAAAATACACCGCAAAGCCAATAGGCTCATCATCTTCAAGGCAAATAACACTGTGTGCTGTTGCCCCCTCACTAAACAGCGTTTTTATAATTGCTTGCTCATCTGTTTTTACTGCATCGGGTTCTTTTTCGTAAATGGCCAGTTCGGTAATAAACTGTAAAATGGTTGGCGCATCGCTTTTTTTAGCATCGCGTATTTGTATTTGCTTACTCATGTTCTTAATCCTAAAAGTACTGCTCTATTTTTTCTTTTAAAATATCAAGCTGAATGGGTTTAGTTAAGTAGTCATCCATACCGGCATTAATACAACGCTCTTTATCTGAGTCCATTGCATTGGCGGTTAGGGCAATTATTTTTATTGCTTTGTGCTCATCCCCTGCTATACCGTCTCGTATATTAGCCGTGGCGTCAAAGCCATCCATTACCGGCATTTGGCAATCCATTAACACTAAATCAAAATACCCCTCGTTATGCTCGCTTAAGGTATTTATGGCTTCTTGACCATTTTGCGCCAGTATTACTTCGCAATTTAGCTTTTTAAGCATCAGTGTAGAAACATGCTGATTAACGGGGTTATCCTCAACTAATAAAATTTTTGCAGGTGTGTCTGATTTTTCTTTTCTGAGTGACGAAATATACCCTGGGGTCACCAAAGGAAGGGGCTCGGTGCTGTCTGAACTTGTAATAACCGATAACGCAGAAATTAAATCGGCGGTTGTAACCGGCTTAGGAAAATAAGCCTGAAAACCAATTTTTGAGTAGCGCTGAGCGCCTTCCATACCTGCAATACTGGTCATCATTACTAATGGCATGGCTTTATAGTCATCATGTGCTTTAAGCACTTTACACAGCTCCATTCCATCCATTTCTGGCATTTGCATGTCTAGCACAGCAATATCAAACATAGGCTGATTATTTTCTATGCGCTGTGCACATAGTTCAAGCGCCTGTTTTGCACTACTAGCAAGCGTAACATTAGCCCCCCAGTGCCCTAACTGCTGAGAGATAACTAAGCGGTTTGTCTCGTTATCATCAACCACTAATACATTTAACGAACTCATATTTATATTAGGGATAGTACGTTCTTTTTCGATGCCTTCAGCCACTTGCATGGTTGCAGTAAATTCGCTGCCTTTGCCAGGTTCGCTCGCCAGTGAAATTTTACCATTCATTAGCTCACATAACTGTTTACATATAGCAAGCCCCAGCCCCGTGCCTCCGTATTCTCGCGTGGTGGATGCATCCACTTGCGAAAAAGGGGTAAATAATTGCTGTTGTTTTGCTTCGGTTATGCCTATTCCTGAGTCTTTTACTTTTATATTTAGCATTAGGTCTTGGTCGGTTTTTTCTATAGATGCACTCACCACCACTTCACCCTGGCTGGTAAATTTAACCGCATTACTAATTAAGTTGGTTACCACTTGGCGGATGCGCCCGGGGTCGCCCATTAAATGTGAAGGCTCCAAGGAGACTAAATCTAAAATAATCTCAATGCCTTTTTCTTGTGCGGTAAAGGCCTGTGCCTCGGCTATTTCGCCAATTAAGTCGCGCGCATTAAAATGTATATGCTCAAGCTCAACTTTGCCCGCTTCCACCTTAGAAAAATCTAAAATATCGTTAATAACGCCAAGTAAAGAATGAGCACTGCTTTTAGCAATAGCGACCTTTTTTTCTATTGGTTTACTTAATGGCTCTAACTCTACCAGCTCTAACATGCCTAATACGCCATTCATCGGTGTACGAATTTCGTGGCTCATGGTTGCTAAAAACTGGCTTTTTGCTACAGCAGCATCTTGTGCTTGCACTAAAGCAACCTTCAGCTTTTCAGCGGTTTCTTTACGCTTTTGCGAGACCAAGGTACTACCGACTAACGTAGCCAAAGAGCGCAAATAGGTTTCTTCGCTTTGCGTCCAAGTGTGCTTAACCCCTACAGTTTCTGCGCATAAAATACCTAAATTTCCATCGCCTGATGAAATAACCGCATCCAGCATTGACTGAATATTTAATGGTTGAGTATAACTTTGCGTAAATTCAATGGTTGCCTTATGCGTATATACATCTTCAATTGCCACTAGGTTTTGCTCAAAAATAGCCTCATAGTAGCTTGGAAAATCAGCCTTTTTAAGAACGCCGTCAAAATCCACAAATCCATCTTTTCGAGTATATAAACCATGGCACGCCATTTCGTCGCACTGTTTGTTAAATATCCAAATAGAGGCACGCTCAACATTTAATACCTCTACCATCGACTTTATCGCCAGCTTTTTAACTTGCGCAACGTCGCTATTTTGTACTTCAGGCGAAACCGTTAATGACGCTAAATTTTTGTTATAGGCGTTTGCTTTTTCGCTTTCTAACTCTAGGCGTTTATGTGCATCAATACTTTGGAACGAGCCAAAGACACGCACGCATTTGCCGTCTTTAAACTCCGCCTGCCCCATCGACTTAACCCAGCGCTCTTTACCGGTATAAGTTAAAATTATCAGCTCAACACTCCAGCTTTCGCCTAAAGTCACCGCACATTCAAACAACGTGCTAATTTTATCGCGGTGCTCTCCTGGCTTATAAAAGTTAATGGCAGTATCAATGCTAGGTTCAAACCCGTCGGGAACTTCGTGTATTACTTTTACTTCGTCTGACCAATACATGGTTTGGTTTTCAAGGTTTATTTCCCATGCGCCAATTTGGCCTTGTTTACTCATTGCCTCAAGCAGGTTTTGTTGGCGGGTAATTTCTACTTGAGTATTATGGCGCTCAGTAATGTCTAAAATAAAGCCATCTAAATAAAGAACTTCGTTGTCATCGCCATAAATTGCTTGGCCTTTTTCGTGTACCCAACGAATACTGCCATCATTTCTTTTTACTCTGTATTCAATAGACCAGGGCAGCTTTTGTGCAATACAGGTACTTACTTGCAGCTCAACATCTTGATCGCCATCGTGAATAATAGCGGCAAAGCTTAGTGTTTTATTATTAATAAAGTCATCAGGCGTATAGCCTGTTATGTCTTTTACTTGGTCACTCATGTACAACATGGTCCAAGCTTTATCGAACTTACATCGATAAATAACCCCTGGAATATTTTCCACTAAAGAAGCAAAGCGATCGCGGCTATACTGTAGCTCAGACTCTATTTGCTTACGCTCGGTAATATCTAAATGTGTTCCAATCATACGACGAGGCGACCCATCTAGGTTCCAGTCGACTACTTTTGCAGTATCGAGTACCCAAACCCAGTGGCCATCTTTGTGTTTCATTCGCGCTTCGCTGACATAGTAATCAGTGTCACCATTAAAGTGCGCTTTTAACTTTTGCTCTGAAATAACCAAATCATCGGGGTGTGCAAACTTATACCAAGTATTAATAGTGGTAGGTTCTAACTCGCTGAGTTTATAGCCTATTATTTCTGCCCAGCGATTATTAAAAGTCACTTTGCTGGTATCTATAAACCAATCCCATATTCCTACGGCGGTGGTATCTATGACTAACTGAAGTTGGGTTTTGTGCTGTTCAAGTTCAAGCTCTTGTAATTTTAATGGCGTGACATCAGTACGAATGGCTATATAGCTTTGCGGTTTACCGTGCTCATCAAAAAATGGCGCTATGGTGGTGTCTACCCAATAAAAGCCACCATGTTTTGCTTTATTACATATTTGGCCGTTCCATACTTCACCCCGTTTAAGGGTTTTATACATGCTTTTAAAAAAGCCTTTGTCGTGCCTTCCTGAATTAAGTAAACGGTGATTTTGACCTATAAGCTCATGTTCTTCATAGCCGCTAATTTCACAAAACTTCTTATTTACAAAGGTGATGGTGCCCGCTAAATCTGTTACCGCTACAATGGCATGCTCATCAAGGGCACTTTTTTGCTCATCCAATTGTTTAAACGCAGTTTGCAAAGCAGAGCGCTGCTTTTGCAATATGCTCTGCTGCTCTTCTTTAAATGCCACCATTTTTTGAAGATCTACTGATAATCTATTTAACTCGTGGCTATCAGTTAAAGTAGGTACCTTTACTTTCTCGCCATCGGTAATTCGGGCCATTACTGAGGTAAGCTGAATTAAAGGCTTAGATAAGCGCCGACTAAACCACCACGCTGCGCATAAAATGAGAAGTAAAGAAACTGCATTTGTAAAAATAGCCAGCTGCTTATAATAAGTAGAGTCTTTGAGCATAATATGCAAAGGTTTTGCCGCTAAAAGCTGCCACCCTTGCACACCTAAAAAATTTAAATCACTAATATATGCATGGTATGTCGTGCCGTTGGCACTGGCGTAATCAAATACTTGCTTACTGGTGAGTGCCGTTTGCGAAAAAACAGGCGCCTCATCTGCATTTGTTACTGAAGAGCGCTCAATTTTATTATTATGTAGTACAAAAAAACTCACTTCGTTGTGCATGTTGTGAATGGTGTTTAAGCTTTTTAAAAGGCCATTAATATTTACTTCTGTGAGAATTACACCCTCTAGTTGTTGCGCCGCATTAAGCAAAGGCATAGCCACAATATTAAACTGTTTGCCATTTAACATAACAGAGCCAAAAGCGGCTGGCGTTGAGGTATTAACCGAATTTATAAGCGTACTAAGCTCACCTTTGTTTATCTGCCCGTAAGGCGAGATAATGGGCTGCTTAAGTGCCGATGCAGCGATAATTTCTATACTATTTACAAAGTCATATTGATTAACAAAATGATTTATTAATTTGCTTTGTTCAAGCGGGAAATTAGAAAGCTGATTTTTAAAGGTATATAAATCAGTAAGGTGATCATCAAACCATAAATTAGCAAACTCTGAGGCGATAGAGCTTAATTCATGAAGCTCTGCATTTGCATTTTTTTGCAAGGTATTATTAACGTGCTGTAAGCTAAACCAGGTCAGCAAGCAAAGTGGAACAATAGCAATAACTAAAAAAGTAATGATCAGCTTACTACGCACAGACTGAGCTGTGCCATTTAGCAGCCCATACTTTTTTCCTTCAACCATGCTATATATCCAATAACTGTAATTGTATTATTTATTACCTATATTAATGCACTAAAACCTAAAAGACGCAAGTTTTAGCCCCCAAAGCGTTTAAAATACATCACATAATTACAGTTTAAACATCAATAAGTTGCAATTAAAATTTACACGCAAAAATAAGCAAGAACGCAAACCGTGCATATTTTAATTTTTAGCTGGTATTTATTTCATTATTATAAAAATTAAAGCGCATTACTCATACGAACTTTTACTGACTTCAAGCCACTCAATTTATAAACTTTATTTAAGGGGCTAAAGCTTAGCGTGTTGTTCTCGGTTTTATATACAGTAGTTTGCTTACACAAAGGGTCACATTTTATAAATTGATAAACACCTGTTCTATCACTTACAATCGCTGTAACTGCTTATTATAGAGATTACTTTTGAAAATCTGGTTACGTCGAATTCACTTATACCTTGCCTTACTAAGTGGCCTTTTTTTGTTAATACTCAGTATTAGCGGTGCCATTTTACTCTATGCAAATGACATACAATATTATATTCAGCCCGATAAATTGCAGGTAGAACCACAAACCAAAACGCTTAGCCACGCAGAGTTAATCCGCGCAGTACAGCAGCAAACAGATAAAAAAATCACCCGCTTTATGCCCCTTAGTAACCCTAATGCCAGCTGGCAATTTAGATTAGGTGATGGCAGTAACGCCAGTGTGAACCCGTATACAGGCAAAGTAATTTTTCAATACCAAACAAATGACACGCTGTATGGTTTTGCCCTTGCTTTGCATCGCTGGCTATTATTTGAAACAGACTCTGGTGAAAAACCGCTAAAAAACGTGGTCTCTGTATGCGCCCTATTATTAATAATAAATGTGTTAGTGGGTTTTTATTTATGGGTAAAGCCTAAAAACCGCCTAAAACGACTGGCGATTAAACCTAAAGCCAAATTTAAAGTACTTATGTATCAGCTACACACCGTGCTTGGTGTTTATGTTTTATTACCGCTATTGCTTATAGCCTTTACAGGTATCACCTTTAATTGGAAAAGCGCGACCAAAACATTAGTAGAAACCGTGGCATTTTCTCAAGTACAAAATAGGCCTAAAGCGCCAAAAGTGATAGCAAAATCAACAGCAAGTATTAACTACGACCAAGCAATAAATAAAGCCCTTGATGTATTTCCTGATGGGATTTTGTATCGTATTTACTTACCTAAAAAACACAATGACCCAATCGCTTTACGCCTGCAAAACCCAGGAGAAAGCCATGCTTATAGCTGGGTGTGGGTAAATCCATACAACGCTAAAGTGCTTAGCGCGTATGATGCCAGTAAAGCAAATGCAGTCACCCATGTATGGAACTTTAAATATGTGTTTCATACTGGCGCATTTGCAGGGCCGATTGTAAAATTTGTATGGCTTTTAGTATCACTGTCGTTAGCATTTTTTATACTCAGTGGTGTTTATTTATGGTGCAAACGGCATAAGTGGGTATAACATTACCCTTTAAATGAAAATGCAAAACTGTACATAAACCAAGCAATAACGCAAACTTAAATAAGAATCAAAACCAATTGTAAATTAATGATTTTTATAGAAAAACTTGCAAAATACGCAAATTTAACTACACTGTGCACAATTAAAATAGTTAAGGTGATTTATCATGAAAGGTAATCAAAAAGTAATCGATGCATTTAATACTTTGCTAGCCAATGAGTTAGCCGCAATTGACCAGTATTTTATTCATTCACGCATGTATGATGACTGGGGTTTAGATAAATTATATGTACGCCTTAACCATGAAATGGAAGAAGAAAAAGATCATGCTGATTGGCTAATCAAACGCATCTTGTTCTTAGAAGGCGTGCCTAACATGACCAAACGCCGTGACCTTTTAATTGGTAACGATGTAAAAAGCATGATGCAAAACGATTTAACACTAGAGCTTGAAGTAGTTGCATGTGTTAAAGAGGTAATTGCTATTTGTGAAGAGCAGCAAGATTATCAGTCTCGCGAAGTGTTAGAAAAGCTATTATTTGATACCGAAGAAGATCACGTTTATTGGTTAGAGCAACAACTTGGTCTAATTGATAAAATTGGTACGCAAAACTACCACCAAGCACAAATGGGCGAGTAAGGAGCATAAAGTATGAAAGGCGATAAAGACGTTATAGCAGCTTTAAATAAAGTACTCGCTAATGAGCTTGTGGGTATTAACCAATACTTTTTGCATGCCCGCATGTTTAAAGATTTTGGTTTTAGCCAGCTTGATAAAGCAGACTACAAGGTTTCAATTCAAAAAATGAAAAACGCCGATCGTTTAATCGAACGTATTTTATTTTTAGAAGGCTTACCTAACTTACAAGACCTAGGCCGTTTACGCATTGGCGAAAACAGCGAAGAAATGATTGCCGCAAATATGAGCTTTGAGCTTGATACAATTGATGATTTGCGCAGTGCAATTAAATTAGCTGAAAACAAAAAAGATTATATTAGCCGTGAAGCACTCGACAATATTTTGAACGAGCAGGAAGAACAAATTGACTGGCTAGAGACCCAGCAATTACTTATTCAAAATACGGGGCTTGAAAATTACTTACAGTCTCAACTGTAAGGAAAATTTAGATCATAAAAAAAGCAGCTTTATAAGCTGCTTTTTTTGTATCTGAATTTTGTAATAACGAATTAAGCGACTTGATCGGTAATATCTGCAATCTCAATAAGTTTGCGATTTAGGATCTTTTTAGTACAACAACAACACTTACCGCATTGGCTGCCTACTTTAAGCTCTTTAGTTAATTCACGCATGGTAGTTGCACCATCGTCAATTGTTTGCTCAATTTTTTTATCAGTCACCCCGTGACAAAGACAAATATACATGAATACAAACTACTCTCAATTTCATTTAGTAGGTGCATATTAATCTAAACAATAATGGTTATCAATTGTTTGTGAAATAAAAATTAGTTATTTTTCAAAAAAGTGATCAGTGCCACTTAAATCGAGAATTCACGGCGCGTTGAGAACTTATTGATTTATAATGAAATATGGCACTTAAATTGAGATTTATTAACTAAATTACACTCTAAAAATAATTATGTTTTTTATTAGGTAAATTTCTTAAACAACGAGAAATCGCTTGAAAACATCTATTACAGTAAGTGATTTGAATTGATAATTTGCCCTATCTGTTATACGAAAGCTAATCGGTTTACTTCGAGGTAGAGTTTATTTAGGCCGATGCTTTGCGGAGTAGCAACAGCGCATCTTTATTTTTCATTACATAAAGAACTTGTATTCATGGGCAGTTATAGCCGTGGATTGCATCACTCAATAATTACCGGCGGTCTGCTCTGTGCCATAAGCCGACCTTGAGACACATAGAGATT